>JAFUBJ010000325.1 GCA_017460265.1 Atopobiaceae bacterium
ACGCATGGCGAGCACGAGAGAACACATAGGACGGCAAGCGTCTGTCAAAAGGCGTTTGTTCTTCTCTAGGCACCGAAACCCCTATCACATACCAATAATCGTAATGCGACCCTGCGGACCCTCATACTCCTCGGGCACCTCGTGGTTGCAGCCTTCCACGAGATAGCCGGCGACTGCCTCGTAGTCAAAGCCAAAGGTCGCGGGCTGCTCGGCATCCGCCGCGGCCTTGAAGGCATAGTAGGTGTCTCCGCCCTGGCAGATGAAGTTCGAGGCGGCAATGGTGTACACCTCATCCAGGTCAAAGCCACGCCCGCCGACGTCGGTTATCGTCACGCGTGAACCGGGGGCCGCCGGAGAGGAAAACGCCGAGTCAGGATATGTTGGGCCTTCCTCGTAGGGCGCGGTGGCATCGATGGTATACGTGATACCTGACACCTGCGGAAATCCTCCGATGGCATTGTCGGTCCCGATTGCCTGGCATCCCGCCTCTATTGCCTCGAGAAGCTGCGCCCCCGTCACCTTGACGACGCCGAGGTCGTTGTTGAAGGGATTCACGGTCTTGATGGCTCCCAACGTAATGTCACCGTCATCAATGGATGCCCTGATACCACCACCGTTGATGATGGCAGCGTCGACCTCATAGCCCAGCTCGATAGAGGCCATCCAATGGTATGCGTCAGCAATGAAGTTCCCTAGGTTAGTCTCTTGCGTACGTACGCCGGGATCGCGGTTTCCGTCAAGGAAGAAAGGCGTCGACCCCAAAACCACGTTCATCTCGCTGCTTACGCGCTCGTCCTCCTTGTCGATGATGGCTTGTGCGGCGCCATCGATCCCGTCGTACGTCCCCGCGGCAATGAGCTCGCCCGTCGGGATCCCTTCGTCAATGGCCACGACGCCAATGTTATGCAGGTAGCAGCCCGTTTCGACAAGAAGCGTACCGTTGACCTCCTCCTGGACCTCCTCGTGGTCATGCCCGTCAATAAAGAGGTCGATGCCGCTCACGTTCTCAAGCACCAGCTTGCTGGTGTTGCCGTTGATCTCGTCGTTGCCCATGTGCCCGAGACAGATCACCATGGCACATCCCTGCTCGCGGAGCTCATCAACCTGTGCCTGCGCACATGCAATAAGATCATCCTTGGTCAAGAACGAGAAGTCCTTCGAGTTCTTTGGTGAGGTGGAGGTCAAGGTGTTGGGAGTCGTAAGTCCAAAGAAGCCCACCTTAGTACCGTCAATAAGCTCGATGATCGTGTTTGGCTTAAAGCGCGTCTCGACCGTTTCCTTGTACAGAACGTTGGCGGAAAGGAAGGGGAAGTTGGCTGCCTTCTCGTTTGCGTCAAGCGCTTCGACGCCCCAGTCAAACTCGTGGTTGCCAACGGTCATGAGGTCGTATCCGCAGGCATTCATGAAGGCGATGGCAGGCATGCCGTTGCTCGTGTCCACAAGCGGCATCCCCTGCGTGGCGTCGCCCGCGTCGACATGCAGCACCTCATAGCCCTTCTTTTCCCACTCGTCCCTGAGGGCCGCGACTGCCGCCATGGAGAAGTTGCCCTCGATGTCCTCGGTGCCCTCCACCGCAACGTCGTGGCCGTGCGTGTCGTTGGTATGGATGATGGCAAGAAGTGGCGCAGGCTGGGAAGCAGCTTGCTCGCCACGCGCGCAAGCAGCCAGCGCGGCCGAGGCGCTCATCAGCCCAAGGCCCCTCAGGAAGGTGCGGCGCGAAACAAGGGTGTGCAAGTCATTCTGGGGCATCAGTAACAGACTCCTTGGTCAATCAATCAAACGTGTCCTTCATTCTAACGCTGACATGACGACGCAAAGGACGAT
>JAFUBJ010000326.1 GCA_017460265.1 Atopobiaceae bacterium
GCATGAGAGATCGATGCCCAGGACTTCCGCGTTGTGCGCAAAGGCATCGGACTGCCCAAAGTCCAAAAGAACATGCTGGTCACCGTAGGCAAGGAACAACGAGAGCCCATGCTCGCAGATAAGGTCGTTGCGACATGATGGACCGTTCTCGACCAGCACGGTGACGGTGAGGAAGTCGGTCATGCGAGCTCCTTGCAAGAGGTGGGCACTTCTCCTAAAGGCGTATCTCGTTTTGTCTTAGCTGCGGTCCCAAAGGCCCAGTCCATGCGCCACAAGCGTGATGAAGTCCTGCACGTTGGTGACCATGGTCGTGGCAGCAAGGCTACCACGGTCAAGCAGCTTGTTCACCACAAACTCGTCGGCGTCAACCGCATAGAAGTACACGGGGCGCACGGTTCCGTCGGGAAGCACGCGGAAGCTTGGCGCCATGTTGCCCGTCGCAATGGTGTGCAGCATGGTGGCAAGGCAGATGACGCAGGTGGCGTCGCGGAGCTGGTCACGCATGGCAGCCTGGCCCGCATAGGCGTCGCCCACCACCTCGGGGAGCGGCCCGTCGTCACGGATCGACCCGGTGAGCACGTAGGGCACGCCCTTCTTTTCCAGGGCATACATGATGCCGTCCGAGATTTCGTACTGATCGATGGAGCGTGCGATGGAGCCACAGGCGCGGACCTCGTTGATGACGTCAAGGTGGTGGTAGTGTCCGCCCGCCACGTTTGACTGGGTGTAGATGTCCTGGCCCAGCGCCGTGTGGAAGCGGGCGCCCTCAAGGTCGTGAGTCGCAAGGGCGTTACCTGCAAGCACCGCATCCACGTAGCCCGCCTCGATGATGAGCTGCATGGCATGGCGCGCGTCATGGTCGAAGGAGAAGGCGGGACCCATGACCCAGACCACCTTGCCGTGCTCGCGTTCGTGACGTAGCAGGCTATACAGGGTGTCGTAGTCGCGGGCAAACGCGGTCTCGCGCGAGCGCCCGGCACGGAAGGCAAACTTTTCGGCGGCATCGGGGGAAGAGGTGTCCATGAACCCAAAGGGATGCACGTAGATGCCCTCGCTGCCATCTTCGCTGCGCCCGATGATCACCACATCTCCCGCCTTGAGGTTGCGGTTCTCCACCACGTCGAGGTCGCCGTTGGCGCGCAGGACCACGCTTGCGTCCATGCGGCTTTCTGGGGCGAGCGTCCAGACGCCATCGATCTTGAAGTATTCCGGGAACATCGACGTCGAGTGGTAACCATTCGGCGCCACGCCGTCTGCAGGGGCGAGGGCCGTGAGGACGTCAGGCGCGTCATCGAGCCCAAGTGCAGTGAAGTCAGGGGCGGTGTAGGCGGGAAGCGAATACGACATGGTGGCTTCTCCTTGGATGGATAGGTCAGTGTCCAGCGTTCTGATGGTAGCGTAGACGCTGGCGTAGGGGAGCGATGCGTACAGCTTTTGTAATGTGAAGGGAATGGTCCAGCGTGATACGCTCTTGCGTAGTCGAGAGGAGCTGCCATGCCTATCCTTGCCGCTTTTGCCGTGCCGCATCCGCCGCTCATCATCCCTGAGGTGGGCCGGGGGAGGGAGCGGGGCATCCAGGCCACCATCGATTCCTACGAAGAGGTGGGTCGTCGCGTGGCCGCGCTTGCCCCCGACACGGTGGTGGTGACTTCGCCCCATACGACGCTCTACCGCGACTACTTCCTCATCTCTCCCGGTGCGTCGGCACGAGGGAGCTTTGCACAGTTTGGCGCGCCGCGGGCTGCCTATAAGGCAACGTACGATACCGAATTGGTGGCCGAGCTCTGTTCGGTCTGTGAGCAGGAAGGCATTGCCGCGGGCACCGACTACGAGCGAGACCCGCGCCTTGACCATGCGACCATGATTCCCCTCCACTTCATTGAGAAGTACTACACGGGCTTTGAGCTGGTGCGCATTGGCCTTTCGGGCTTCTCGCCCGCTGAGCACTACCGTCTGGGCATGGCGGTGCAGAAGGCCGCGGACGCCGTGGGCCGGCGAGTGGTCTTCATTGCCTCGGGGGACCTCTCCCACAAGCTGACCAAGGACGGCCCCTATGGCTTTGCGCTCGAAGGCCCGTGCTTTGACGAACGTATCACCAAGGACTTTTCTACGTGCAACTTGCTCGACATCCTTTGTATGGACCATTCGCTGGCAGAACGTGCCGCCGAATGTGGGCTCAGGAGTTTCCAGATCATGGCGGGCGCGCTCGACCGCACGCAGGTGACTTCCGAGTTGCTTTCGTACGAGGGTCCGTTTGGCGTGGGGTACGGAGTGGCGGCGTTTACGCCTGTGGGAGACGAGGGTGCAGACGAGAGCCGTGCGCTCCTTCCCCAGTACGAGGCTTGGCGCACGGCGGACCTTGCGACGCGCAAGGCCGCGGAGGACCCTTACGTGCGGCTTGCCAGGGCATCGCTTGAGGCGTATGTGCGGGAGGGACGAAGGATTGCTCCTCCGCAGGGCCTTCCCCAGGAACTGCTCTCCTCACGTGCGGGCTGCTTCGTGTCGATCAAAGTGGACGGCGAGCTGCGCGGCTGCATTGGGACCATCGAGCCCACGAAGGCCACGCTTGCAGAAGAGATCTGCGCCAACGCGATAAGTGCCGGCACCCGCGATCCCCGATTCCGTGCCGTGGGCGCAGCCGAGCTGGATGACCTTGTCTACGACGTTGACGTGCTCACCGAGCCAGAGTTCACCGATGAGGCGGGGCTTGATCCTGCGCGGTATGGCGTCATCGTGAGCTGCCGTGACGGCAGGCGCGGCTTGCTGCTGCCTGACCTCGATGGGGTGGACAGCGTCTCTGAGCAGCTTCGTATTGCTGCCCAGAAGGGTCACATCGACCTTGACTTTGACGATTATCGCCTGCAGCGCTTTGAGGTGGTGCGCCACCTGTGAGCGAGGGGACTGCCACCTGCACCACCTGCCCTCGTCACTGCGTGATTGCCCCAGGAACCTTGGGCGCGTGTCACGCACGGACAAACCAGGGCGGCATGGTGGTCCCCGCAGGGTACGACCACGTGACCTCGCTTGCGGTCGACCCCATCGAGAAGAAGCCAATCGCCCGGTGGAAGAGCGGCTCTACCGTGCTTTCGCTGGGCAGCTATGGCTGCAACCTGCGATGTCCTTGGTGCCAAAACCACGGGATTTCGCAGGTGGGCGAAGGCGACGTGCCGTGGAGAAGCATTTCTCCCCAGGAGCTCGTGGGGCTGGCTCGCCGCCTCAACAGCGAAGATTCGCGGATGGTTGGGGTGGCATATACGTACAACGAGCCGTTGGTCAGATGGGAGTACGTGCGCGACTGCGGCGAGCTTGTGCACGAGGCGGGGCTGGCAAACGTGCTGGTGTCGGCAGGCTGCGTGATGCCCGAGGTGGTGCGGGAGGTTGCCCCGCTCATCGACGCGGCGAACATCGATCTCAAGGCATTCAGGAGCGAGTCGTACCGGATGCTTGGCGGCGACCTTGCCACGGTCCAAGAGACAATTAGGCTGCTGGCGGCAATGCCCACCTGTCACCTTGAGGTGACGACACTGGTCGTGCCTGGCGTGAACGACACGCATGCCGAGATAGGGGACCTTGCCGCTTGGCTTGCGAGCGTCGACTCGCAGATTGTGCTGCACATCTCGAGGTTCTTCCCCAACTGGCGCATGCGCGACCGAGGGCCGACACCCGTATCGCGCGTCTATGAGTTGGCAGACGTGGCGCGGCAGCACCTTTGCCACGTCTACACGGGCAATTGCTAATATCGTTGCTTAAAATAACTTAAGGAATTAGGGTGATTTGTGCCCTCTTGCGAAGTTTGAAATGAACGTGGTGCAGTGGCGTATAACCATCGAACGTTTTCGCCAAGACATCTGAAGGATGGTGGAACACATGAAGAGTTCATTCCGATATATTCACGTAGCCCTAGCCGCTCTTCTCGCGTTTGCGCTTGTCGGTTGCGGTGCGGTGCAGAACGAGTCTTTGTTCGCGCAAGAGGAGAGCGCTGAAATCACCCAAGAGGCCGAAGGCGTCGAAGGGTCCGGCGACGAGAGCGCCGAGGTGCCCATGCTTTCCGACTTTGACGCCGTGGTCTATACCGAGGACAACAAGCAGGCGGCTTTGACCGAGATTGCCAATGGCAAGCCGCTCGTCATCAACTATTGGGCAACGTGGTGTCCCTACTGCGTGGAAGAGCTGCCAGATTTCCTTGATGTCTACCGCGATTACCAGGACAAGGTTTCGTTTGCGTTCGTTGACTGCACGGACAGCAATAACGAGACGGTCGAGAACGTCACGCAGTGGCTCTTTGACAACGAGCTCTACGAGCTTCCGGTCTACTACGACCTCGAAAAGAACGCTCAGAATGCACATGGCGTGTATGCCTATCCGACGACGTTGGTCGTCTCGGGTGACGGGACGATCACGACCATAGTGTCGGGGACGATCGATTCTGCAGAGTTGCGCGCGGAGCTGGACGCGGTCTTGTAGATGCGCCTTTCGATAGCTCTCTGCAGTTCATTCGCGGTGCGCCAGACCTGATGGTTCGATTATTTTGGTAGCATGGCAAATAGCCAAGGAGAAAGGGCCGTCATGTTTGCCATTCGCTTGTTCTGTGCTGCCGGTATGTCAACCAGCCTTCTTGAGAGGCGCATGAGGGATGCGGCAAAGGGGCGTGGCATTGAAGTAGACATCAAGGCACATCCGGCAAACGAGCTGGACCAGCACCTTGATGAGGCGGATGTTGCCCTGATTGGCCCTCAGGTGCAGTTCATGTTCCAGCAGATCGAGGCAAAGTGCAAGGAAAAGCACGTTCCTGTTGCCGTTATCCCCATGAGGGAGTACGGAACGGTTAACGGCGAGAAGGTTCTTGACCTTGCGCTGGAGGTTTCGGGGCGCTAGAGGACGTTGGATAAACATGAAAGTGCCATTTTGGAGGGGTTTTTTCATTTGCCAACAGGCAAAACGTTAAAAAGGGTGCCTCAAATAGGCGATTAGCTTTTTACCTCGCGGTAGCACCGCGGTCTTTGAAGATCAAAATGGAGCATTTTTGGCTCTTTGGAGTTGAGATTGGCGCTCCGTATCATTAAGTTAGTTCAGGTTAACTTAATGATACGGAGCGCCAATGCGTATGTTTAGGATAACGGGGGAACTTCCCGAGGGATGGGTCATGACGCCGCGGGGCGAAGACGGCGGCAAGGCTCATTTCGAGTCACCTGATGGGCGAGTTGACCTGGCCTATTACACGCTGCTGCCAGGTATCGTGATGACGGACATTGACCTCTCGTGCTCCACGCTTCCCGTCTATCAGCCAGGCGCTTCCTTTCTTGCCACGATCAACTGGTGCTCCACGGGCCGCTGCGAAGTGGACTTTGGCACGCGCGGCAGCCTTGTGGTTGGCTCGCAGACGCTGTGCCTTTCGTCATCGCTTGCCGAGTCGTTTTCCTATCCTACGGCCTCATACCGCGGCTTTGAGTACTTCATCGACTTTGACCAGTTTGACGATGACACCCGCTCAACGCTTGAACCCTTTGGGCTGACAGAGGAGAACCTGCGAAAGGTCCTGGTTCCCCATGAGCTTGGCGTCACGCTTTCGCCTGAGGGCAGTCTGCTCGACGCCGTTCACTCCCTCGAGTCCGAGCTTGCCCATGATCAGCCCCGTTCTGCGTGGCTTCTTCTGTACACCTGCAAGCTGTTCATGCTTCTGGCAGAGCTTGACCTTGGCGGCCTTCAGGTGACGTCGGGCTATCTCCAGCGCAGCCAGCGTGACATCGCGCAGGAGGTGTACCAGCAAATCATGGCCGATGTCGCACCTTCAGTCGACCTGAGGGCACTTTCCGTGCGCCTTGGGGTGAGCGAGGCATCGCTGCGCAGCTACTTCTCTCGCGTCTATGGCCAAAGCCCAGCCGCGTTCGCACGGTCTCACGCCCTGTCCAGCGCGGCGCGCATGCTTGCGGAGACGAGTCTGCCGGTTGCCGACATCAGCCAGGCCTGTGGCTATGCCAACCCCAGCAAGTTCTCGGCAGCTTTCAGGCGCGCCTACGACGTTAACCCTCTGGAATACCGCAGGCGCAGTCGGCTTGCCTAAGCACTGTGCCCGCATTGTATGGAAAGGAGCCCTATGAAGACCCTAGACAACGTCGCGCCTGGTAAACAGGTGCGCATCGAGCGCGTGGATGGTGACGTGCGCCTTCTTACGCGCCTTTCGAGCGTGGGACTTGTCCCAGGCGCCGTCGTGCAGGTAGAGCGCAATGATCGCAACCGCCCCGTGCTTGTCTTTGAGCGCGACACGCGCCTGGCGATCAATCGGCAGGAGTGCGCTCACATCCAGGTTGAGGAGGTGGCATAAGCCATGGCGAGAACGTACAGCATTGCCCTTCTGGGACAGCCAAACTCAGGCAAGTCGACGCTCTTCAACGGGCTTACGGGTTCTCACCAGCGCGTGGGCAACTGGCCAGGCAAGACGGTGGAGAAGAAGCTGGGCACCTGTGAGCGCGGTGGTGTGACCTACACCATCTGCGACCTTCCCGGAGCCTACAGCCTTTCGGCAATGAGCGAGGAAGAGCGCATCACGCAGGAATACATCGCCAATGGCGAGGCCGACGTGGTGCTCATCATGGTGGATGCCTCGCAGCTCACCCGCAGCATGTACATGCTGGCAGACTATGTGGGTGGCCGGGTGCCGTGCGTGCTCGCACTCAACATGATGGACGTGGCCGAGGGGCAGGGCAAGCGCATTGACTCACAGCTGGTGGAGCAGAGGCTGGGGATTCCCGTGGTTCCCTTTGTGGCAAACGACCCCAGCCGCTTTGACGGCCTTCTTGCCGCCGTGCGACGCGCCGCAGACGAGAAACTGGTTCTCTCGAGCGACGACCTGGCAAAGCTCTACGAGCAGCATTCGCCCGAATGGAAGCAGGCGTATGATCGTCTTGCGCTCACGGTGGCTGACGACGCCCGCTTTGACGCCGTATGGCAGTCGGCGCATGAGGCTTCCGCCGACCATGACGGAGCCGTGAGCTGTGGAACGGCGCGCCTGCTTTGGGTCGACCAACTGCTGGAAGGTGTGCAGTCTGAGGCTGGCGACAAGGCCCCGGCCTTCCTTACGCGTTTGGATGCCGCTCTCATGAATCCCCGCTGGGGTCAGCTCGTGGGCATTCTCGTGTGCCTGGGAGCGCTTCTTGGTGCCATGATCATCGGCGCGCCGCTCATGATGCTCGGCCAGGTGCCTGCGCTGCTGTCCACCCCACTGGCCACGGCCCTTACCGCATTGGGTGTTCCCGCGTTTATCGTTGACTTCATTGCGTCGGGCCTCATGACGGTCTGCTACTTCACGCTCAGCATGGGCGGCTTCGTCTTTGGTGTGGCGCTCGTGTTTGGCGTGCTTGACGAAGTTGGTCTGGTGGCGCGCATCAGCTACCTCTTTGACGGGACCATGAGCAAGCTCGGCCTGCCAGGCAAGGTTATGATGCCGTTCCTGTCGGGCTTTGGTTGCAACATCGCCTCCGTGACGGGCATGCGCGTCGTTGACTCGTGGGGGCAGCGTGTGCTTGCCATCGCGCTTTCGTGGGCCGTCCCTTGTGGCTCCACGATATCGGTCATTCCCACCATCGCCTACGCCATCTTTGGCTTTGGCGGCATGCTTGCCACGCTTTTGATGCTTGCCGTGGGGATTCCTCTGGTCATGCTGCTTACCGCCAAGGTCTTTGGCAACAAGCTGGCCCCCGAAAGCGAGCGTGCGGGCCTCATCATGGAACTGCCGCCCTACCACAAGCCGCGCATGAAGCCGCTGCTGGCGCTGGCGTTCCGTCGCTATACGGGCATTCTCAAGCGTGCCTTCAAGACCATCTCGGTTGTTGCCGTGGTGTTCTGGGCACTTTCCTACAGCGCCACGGGTGTCATCACCGACAGCACCATGTATGCCATCGGTTCGGCACTCGAGCCCGTGAGCAGGTTCTTTGGCATGGGCTGGAAGCTCTTCATGGCCTTCCTCGCCGGCGTTCTTGCCAAGGAGGCCGTTCTGGGCGCACTTGCGGCGCTGTATGGATCGGCTAGTGGCACGCTCTTCGCGACCGTGTCCGGCGCGGCTGCCGCGGGCTTCTCGCCAGCGGTGCTTGCCACCCAGGTCTCGGGACCTGAGGCACTTGCCTTCCTTTCGGCGCTCATGTTCAACATCCCCTGCGTGATAGTGATCGGCGCCACCCACTCTGAGACGCACTCCACCAAGTGGACCGTGCTCATCAGCGTGTTCTATTTCTGCCTGGCCCTTTGCATCAGCTTCTGTGTGTACCACGTGGCATCTCTCGTGATGTAGGGCAAGGGCTGCGCACGAGGCCGCCAACCAGCGTGCGGCATTGGTGTCCCTGAGAATCAGCGGCCTGCTGGTGGCCCCTAGGAGAGAGGCCACTAGCAGGTGCCCGATAGGCAATAGCAGACGGATTGACCCAAGGTTTGTGGGTCAATCCGTTCCATTTGGGCCGACAGGGGAGCTTTTGTGGCGGATGGACCCACAGTTTATGGGTCATTCTGTGCAAGCAGATAGCCCTTTGATACGCAGAGGAAAGCGGTGTGCAAAAAAGGCGCCCCTTGGGGAGGGACGCCTTGTGCCCTGGGGAAAGGGCTTGTCTGTTGTGTCTGCCGCGGTGGAGAGGGGGTCCGCGTCTAGGCACGTCGTGAGGGGCTGACCAGTGCCTCCTCGTCTTGACAAGACCGATAATAGCATAAAAGTTAGCTTTGGCAAACAAAAAAGTTAGAAAAGGTTGACTTTTTTCCAAATACGTTGCTAGAGTGGGTGACGCAGGGTAACCAGGCCCATAAAAGGAGGAGCTATGAGCAGAATCAGCAACGTGTACGGCCGTGAGGTCCTTGACTCGCGCGGCAACCCAACCGTCGAGGTGGAGATCACCCTTGAGGATGGCACCTTTGCGAGCGCACTCGTGCCTTCGGGAGCCTCTACGGGCGACTTTGAGGCCGTGGAGCTTCGTGACGGCGATCCCAAGCGCTACGGCGGCAAGGGCACACTCACCGCGGTCGGTCACGTCAACAAAGAGATTCGCGAGGCCATCGTCGGCCTTGACGCACGCGACCAGCGCCTGGTTGACGAGACCATGATTGCCGCCGACGGCACCGACAACAAGGGCAACTTTGGCGCCAACGCCATCCTTGGCGCATCGCTCGCGACGGCTCGCGCCGCGGCTGCCAGCGCAGGCCTTCCGCTGTATGAGTACATTGGCGGCGTTGCCGGCCACACCCTGCCCGTCCCCATGATGAACATCATGAACGGCGGCGTGCATGCCACCAACACCGTGGACTTCCAGGAGTTCATGATCATGCCCGTTGGCGCCCCCACCTTCTCTGAGGCGCTGCGTTGGTGCTGCGAGGTCTACGCAACGCTCAAGAGCGAGCTTGCCAAGGCCGGTCTCTCTACCGGCGTGGGCGACGAGGGTGGCTTTGCCCCTGACCTCAAGACCAACAAGGATCCCCTGAAGTACATGAGCCAGGCCGTCGAGGATGCCGGCTTCGAGCTGGGTCGCGACTTCCGCTTTGCCATGGACCCCGCCGTCTCCGAGCTCTACAACAAGGAGACCGGCCTCTACGAGCTCAAGGGCGAGGGCCTCACGCTTTCCGCGTCCCAGCTCATCGACTACTGGGAGGACCTTATCACCGAGTTCCCCATCATCTCCATCGAGGACGCGCTTGACCAGGACGACGGGGCTGGCTGGAAGGAGCTCACCGAGCGCCTCGGCAA
>JAFUBJ010000029.1 GCA_017460265.1 Atopobiaceae bacterium
GCTACTGGAAGTGCAGCTTTGGCGGGAGCGAAACGTACACCCTCGACTACGGTTGGGCTTACGAGATCTCTACGAGCGGCGAGGGCACGGGCATCTCTACGAGCAGTACCGATCGCGGGTCGATGTAGCGTTTTGAGACGGCTGCATCTTTTCGTTCATATATGGCAATCAAAACGTACGAAACGATGCAGTTGTCGAGCGTCGGGACCGACAAGTGCATCGTTCCGTTCACATGCGACGCCCATAACGAACGAAACGATGCACTCAGTCTAGTCCAAACTCAAGAAGCCCGCCTCGAACGCGCCGGGGAAGGCGAACTGCCGATCCTTGCCGCCCAGCCGTACGACGATGTAGCCATCAGGGAATCCGACGATGGGGCCAACGCCAAACGAGCGATGCCGAACAAGGTCGCCGACCTGCAGGTTGTCAAGATCGTCCTGCGTCCAGCCCTCCGGCTCGGCAGCCTCGGGCTCGGCGTCTCCGTCGGCCAAGGCACCCCCTGAAGCCTCTTCGGCTTCAAGCTCTCCAGGCAGCTCGTCAAGCGCATCCTCATCGGCCAGTCCGACTGCCACATCCAGCGTCGACTGAAACGCCTCCACGCCAACGTAGGTATCGCGCTTCTTCTCAGCCTCGTAGTCCTCGGGGGAAAGCGCCGTATCAAAGAGGCCGACCGCCTCGCCAGCATGCCGGTCTATTCCGGTGTAGGTAAGCGATGCGTCCTCATAGCGTCGGAACATGTAGACCGTCTCGTTCATCAGGCCTTCGTTGAACACCCCGATCTTTACGAGCAGCTCGAAGTCAGAGATCTTGAGGCCGGTCACACGGTGGAAGAGCTCGGGTTCCAGCTTGGTGATGACATCCTTGAGGCATGCCTCTCGGAAGTCAGTGAGGTACATGAAGACCGGAATCCGCGTGGCAAACTTGATGAGAATCTCCTGTACCTGCTTGCGCAGGGACTTCATCTGCTTCTCTTCGTCAGACAGCTCCTTCTTCTCCTTGGGCGTCTGCTTCTTGGACTCCTTCTTAGCCTTCTTGATGTCTTCGCTCTTATTGATGATGGTTTCGATGACGTTCGACCCCAAGGCACGGAAGGCCTCGATGCTCATGATGGCCTCGAGGGCCCGCGGGTCTGCGAGCACGCGGCGCAGGGTAGCGTCGTCCACGTTGACCAGCAGAGCCGACTCCCAGCGGCGTGCCAGCATGGTGGCCGACGTTCCGCTCATCGTCATCTCGAGGATCTGTGAGGCAGAAACCTGTGTCATGACCGCGCCGTCGTAGGCCAGCGCCGGAAGGAACTGGATGAAGTCGCTCAGAACCTTCTCCGGGTTGTCGCCAGAGGTCGCAAGCTTGGTTGAGTAGTCGGCCACCATAGAGAGGGCGCGGTCGAGGGCAAAGTCAAAGACGTAGACCTGCTCCTTCATGATTTCCCGGCCATGCTCGCCATCAATCTCCCAGGGCGACTGGACGCGAAACGCCGCCTGGAAGTACGTTTCAGGCGAGCGAAGGTTACGTAGCATGAAGATGCCGCTCCACGGGCGCACCGTGACGCCCGTGGTGAGCTTTCCGCAGGTCAAGGTGATAGACTTGGTGCGCAGGGGATCTCCCATGGCTTTGCGCACGGGCGGGAGAGCGTCAAGCCCGATTCCCGCCTTGGAGCCAGCGGCCACAATCACCTTGTAGTCGTGATAGAAGGTGTTTTGCTTTTCTGCCAGGAGGTTTGCCATCGCTTGGCATGATGCCACGTTGGGCAGGAACCAAAGCGTGTGCGTGAGCGTCCCCAACAGGCGGATGTCCGAGAAGGGCAGGGGCGGTTTCTCGCTGCCGAGCTTAAGGTCGGTCTTGGATTGGACCTTGTAGCTGCCTCGAATGAGGTCGAGCCATTTCTGGACGTACTCCTTGTACTTGAACTGGACATCGTCACCCTTGCCAACGGTGGAGAAGAACACGTTGAGGTCAAACTGGTTGAACTCGCCGTCGCGGGCAATCTTGGTTATCTCGTCCGGAACCTTGTACGTCATCATGACCACGCGGGGGAGCGCGGCATAGGGGTTGGGCTTCCCAGGGTGCAGGCGCGGCCAGGCTAGCTTTGCCTGCTGCTCGTCGGAGTAGGTCCACGAGTAGATCTGCTCCTCGATGAACTCGCCGGAGTTGAGCGCGCGGAAGGGAGTGCCGGAGAGGAAGAGATAGAAGCGCGACTGGATGGGGAGGTCGCGTTCGTCGACGTTGTTCCCCTCGGCCACCTTTGCTTCCTGTGTTGCCGTGAGCTCGACGCTTTCCTCGTCCTGCATCTTGAAGAGCGACTGTGCGGTCTCGCGCCAGGCTCCATAGTGGTATTCGTCAAAGACGACGAGGTCCCAGTCGGTGAGATGGACCCACTCGTTGCGGGGCTTGATGCCTCCAGACTCCTTGTCGTAGCCAAGGAAGTCTTGGAACGAGCCAAAGCAGACGATGGGCTTGGTGGGGTCGCAATCCTCGTACTGGACGCCATCGCGAGAGACGAACTGCCAGCCTTCGAAGTCGATGTGAGTGAGGAGGTCCTCCTCCCAGGCGTCTTCGACCGCAGGCTTGAAGGTGAGCACAAGAACGCGGTCAAACCCCATGTGACGTGCGAGCTGGTAGGTGGCAAAGGTCTTGCCAAAGCGCATCTTTGCGTTCCAAAGAAACTTTGGGCTCTGGATGCCCTGAGCTTCCATTTCCTGGAAGTATTCCGAGGTGCGGCTGACGGCTGCCTGCTGCTCTGGTCGCATGGGAAAGTCAGCGACGCGCTGCTTGCCGTAGTTCTTCCTGTCGCGGACTTCGAGCCAAGCGTTGCGCACGTCATTGGGGGTACAGCGATACCATTCGCCACCAACGCATTCGAGCTCGTGGGCAGCGAGCCGTTTATGGACCTCATGGTCCTTGAAGGACGAACCGTCCGGCCGCATGGCCGATTCGGCAAACACGATTTTGTAAGGCTTGCCCTCGCCTGGCTGGATGACCGGAAACTGCTGTGCGACGCGCTTTTCGGCGCCAATGGTGGTGAAACCAACCTTGAGAAGCCCTTTATGGTCAGGGTTCTTGTCCTCGTAGGCATAGATTTCCGGATGGAGGTCCGGGCGAGCGGGGAAGGAGACGGAAATCATTCCTCCACCTCC
>JAFUBJ010000327.1 GCA_017460265.1 Atopobiaceae bacterium
ACCCTTCACCACCTCACCCTCCGTCCCTGCCATCCCGGCATCGTGTTCGAGAAACTTGTCGTAGACTACGGCGGCTACCAGCCGCAGTACCTCTTCGGGCGAGAGTCGGAGCTGCGCTTTGTGCAGAAACCGTAAATCAGCAGCGTGCGCATGATGTTTAGTAAAGAAACTGTTTGGTTGCGGGGGCTTTCTTTGACCTTCAGGGCCCAAAAAAAGGTCCCGTACTAACGCGCGAAAGGCAGCGCGGCCTTAAGACTCGGCGATGTCGTTCCAGTGCAGCAGCTTGAAGCCAGCCTTGGTGATGGCCTCCTCTGCCGCGGCACGGTCCTCGGGCTTGATCTTGAGGACGTCGATGGCCTTGTCGCCATCGGCCAGGAAGCAGTAGCCGTACTCGATGTTGACGTCGGTGGAGCCAAGGGCCTCGAGCAGCTCGGCAAGCGCTCCGGGGCGATCGGGAACCTCGACGGCCAAGACCTTGGTCTTGGTTGCGCGGAAGCCGCTCTCCTCGAGCACGTCCACGGCGTGGAAGACGTTGTCGCAGATGATGCGCACGATGCCGTAGTCAGAGGTCTCGGCAATGGTGAGGGCGCTCATGTTGACGCCCGCGTCGGCCAGCGTGCGGCACAGTGCCGCAAGACGTCCCTCGGAGTTCTCGAGGAACACGGTCAGCTGCATAATCATTACTGGTCCTCTCCTCTCAGGTCGACAACGCGCTTTGCCTTGCCTTCGCTGCGCGCGAGGGTCTTGGGTTCCACCAGCTTAACACGGATGCCCACCGAAAGCGCCGTCTTGAGCCGCGACTGGATGTCCTTCTGCAGCTGCTCGATTGCGCTGATCTGGTCGAAGTCGAAGTCGGGGTTGACCTCGGCCTTGAGGGTGACCACGTCGAGGTGGTTCTTGCGCGTGAGCTCGATCTGGTACCAGGAGGCAACCTGCGGGAACGTCTTCATGACGTCCTCGATCTGGCTCGGGACGACGTTGACGCCGCGGATGATGAGCATGTCGTCGGTACGGCCATGCAGACGGTCGATGCGGCGATGCGTACGGCCACAGGCGCACTCCCCCGGAATGATGCGCGTAATGTCGCGCGTGCGGTAGCGCACGACCGGCGTGGCCTCGCGGTCGATGGTGGTAAGCACCAGCTCGCCCCACTCGCCGTCGGGAAGGACCTCGCCCGTCTCGGGATCGATGATCTCGGCAAAGAAGTGGTCCTCGGCCAGATGCAGGCCATTCTGCTCCATGCACTCGATGGCGACGCCCGGTCCCATGGTCTCGGTGAGGCCATAGACGTCGAGCACCTTGTAGCCGAGCTTCTCCTCGAGCTCGGCGCGGAAGTTGTCAGAGAACGCCTCGGCGCCATGGATGCCGGCGCGCAGGTGGAACTCTTTCTTGGGATCGATGCCCATGGCAATGGCCGTGTCTGCAATATGCATGGCGTAGCTTGGGGTGCAGCAGATGATGGTCGAGCCCATCTCGCGCAGGACGCGAATCTGGCGCTCGGTGTTGCCCGCGCTCATGGGGATGGTCATGCAGCCAGCCTTGACGCCGCCATAGTGCGCGCCAAGACCGCCCGTGAAGAGACCGTATCCGTAGCACACGTGGCAGATGTCATCCTCGCCACCATCGGCATACCAGATGCCGCGGGCAAAGCAGTCCCCCCAGATGTCAAGGTCATGCTCGGTGTAGCCGCCGACCGTAGCCACGCCGGTGGTGCCGGACGACATGTGAATCTCGCGCACGTCCTTCATGGGCACGGCAAAGAAGCCGTACGGGTAGTTGTCACGCAGGTCCTGCTTGGTGGTGAAGGGAGCCTTCTGAAGGTCCTCGAAGCTTGTTACGGCATACGGGTCAAAACCGGCCTCATCGTAGAGGTTATGGTAAAACTCAACGTTCTCATAGCACGTGATCACGGTCTTCTTGATGCCCTCAAGCTGGATGGCTTCCAGCTGGTCATGAGGCATCGTCAGGATGTCTTGAGGTTTCTTCATCTG
>JAFUBJ010000328.1 GCA_017460265.1 Atopobiaceae bacterium
ACCTATGTGAAGCTGCTTGACATGTGGCGCTCGCCCAAGCAGGTCGGCAAGCAGATCGTGGGAGAGCAGCCGAGGCTCACCCCTACCCAGCGTAGGGAACTGGGCAGGGCGTCGCGACGGGCCCGCGAGGCCTATCTCCAGTATCTGCACCTTGGCTGGTATCAGATTGTCGTCATCTTTCTCGTTGCCTCCGTCTTGGGCCTTGTCCTCGAGCAGGTCTGGATGTGTGTCACCGCGGGACTCACCGAAAGCCGCGTAGGGCTCGTTTGGGGACCATACTCCCCCATCTACGGGTTTGGGGCTGTTCTGCTCACGCTCGTATGTTGGAAGCTTAGGGAGCATGGCGCCAAGGACTGGCAGATATTCGTGGCCGGCATGGTCGTCGGAGGACTCCTTGAGCAAGTCACCGGCTGGGGCATGGAGACGTTTCTGGGCGCGGTTTCCTGGGACTACACGGGCGTACCCGGATGCATCACCAAAGGGGTGGCCTGGCCGTTCCTCTTCTTCTGGGGAGCCCTTGGCCTCATGTGGTCCAAGGTGATCATGCCCGAGCTCCTCTTCCGCATCGGTAACCCTACCACCGTGCGTCAGGTGGTATTCGTCTCGCTGCTCGCGATCTACCTTGCTGCGGACATCGGCATGACCGTGGCGTGCTTCGGCCGCATGGTCGCCCGCGACGAGGGCATTGCCCCACGCAACGACTTTGAGGAGTGGGTCGACGAGAACTACACCGATCAGTTCATCGCCGCACGCTTTCAGAACATGACCATTGACACCGCGACGGGCAGGCAGGCGCAATAAGCGCTACAGTTGTCCCATGGAGACGGCAACCGACAGACTGAGACTCATCCTGGGCGACGAGGGCCTTGCCCTGCTGCAGGACGCCACCGTGATGGTGCTGGGCCTGGGAGGCGTAGGGTCAAGCTGCGCCGAGGCGCTCGCCCGGGGCGGCGTGGGGCACCTCGTGCTCGTGGACCGCGACGTGGTGGCACCGAGCAACATCAACCGCCAGGCGCTCGCCTTCGTCAGCACCATCGGACGCCCCAAGGCCGAGGTCATGGCCGAGATGGTGGCTGACATCAACCCCGCCTGCGAGGTCACGGCCGTACAGGCCTTTATCGACAAGGACCGCATCGCAGAGCAGCTCAGTGCGCTCCCCCGCCCCGACTACGTCATCGACGCCATCGACACCATCTCCCAGAAGCTGCGCATCGCGCAGTGGTGCCAGGACGAGGGCCTGCGGCTCGTCTCCGCCATGGGCGGCGCCAACAAGCTGGACCCGACGCGTCTGCGCTTCTCGCGCATCGAGAAGACTCAGATCGACCCCATCGCACGCGTCATGCGCAAGGAGTGCAGGAAGCGGGGCATCAAGGACCTCATGGTGCTTTGGAGCGACGAGGAGCCCCGCGAGGCCCTGGGCAAGCGTGATGCTATCGACGAGCGCGGATTCGTACGTGAGGGAGCCTCGATCCTGGGGACCATGAGCTACTTCCCTCCAATCATGGGACAGATGCTCGCCAGCTATGCCATACGCCAGATCGTGGGGCTGTGACCAAGGTGGAGTACGGGCTCTATGACATGCACTGCCACCTGGACTTCATGTCCAACGCGACGCAGGTGGCACGGGACGCCGCAGAGTCTGGACTTGCCTTCTTTGCCACGACGGTCACGCCGAGAGGCTACAAGTATGCCGCCAAGTACCTTCGGGACGAGCCCAACGTGCGCGTTGGCGTGGGCCTCCATCCCTGGTGGGTGGCGGACGGCCGCTGCGGCCTGGACGATATCGAGGAGGCCGAGTCGCTCGTCTTTGACGCGCGCTTTGTGGGCGAGGTCGGGCTGGACTACTCCACCGCCCACGCACCGGAAAGCTCGTTTGCGCGCCAGCGCTGCGCCTTCGAGAAGATCGCACGGGCGTGCTCAGAGGGTGCAGAGGAACATGGTCCCAAGCTCGTATCAATCCACGCGGTCCGCTCCGCTCGGGCCGTGCTCGACACGCTTGAGCTTGCCGGCTGCCTTGAGAACTGCCTCTGCATCTTCCACTGGTTCAGCGGGACGAGCGACGAGCTGCATCGCGCCGTGAAGGCTGGCTGCTGGTTTTCGATAAACGAGATGATGCTCGCCACGCGTCGTGGCCGCGAGTACGCGCGTCAGGTACCCGAAAACCGCCTGCTGATCGAGACGGACCTGCCGCCTGGCGAAGGCGTTGACTACGCCGCCCGCGAAATCGTCGACTCGGTCGAGCGCACGCTCGCTGCGCTGCGTGAGATTCGCGGCAAGGACGTTCGCGACAGCGTTGCACGTAACTCAGCTGCTCTGCTGGGCCGCTGACCTAGGAAAACAACCGGTTTACGTGCGAGACCGCCTCTCGGTGGCCTTAGTGCAGCGCGGAGGCTGTCCACAAGAGAGAAACGGTATTGAGCGCGAGCAGCCCCACGATTATGAACAAGACAAAGCCATACCCATACTTCACGGCCTCTTGAACACTGAAGCTGTTGAACAGCAGGAGAAAGATGGCCTGTACCACGCAAATGGCCAACCCTATGAGCGCAAGCCTGATCTCGGCTGAACGATAGGTGGCAACGTCCACTCCAAAGAGGGCAGCGTTGGCAAACGCACCCTTCCACAGATGAACACCGGCAAAGCCCACCAGCAAGGTGACCGCAAGAAAGAACACATGCATGAGGTTGCCTCCAAACATGAGGCCTATGCCCCCAAGCATAAGTGTGAATATCAGCAGCAAGAAGGAGCTCGCAAAAAAGACGCCTGACGTTACCAGGTGAACGCCCAGATTGAAGATCTTCATGCGAACGCTCCTCTCCCTTTGCACCACCAACGCGAACACGTCGCGACTACGTAATCCATCAAGCCGTCTCAATTAGTGTACTCAAACGAAAGCCGACCGTCGTGATGCAGTAGGCGGGAAGCCTTCTCGTCATAATTGGACTAAACTGCCAACAGACAGAAGGCCTCGTCATCGTCGGAGGTAGTCCGTGGAAGAGCTGATCAACGACATTCTTGAGGAAGTGGACAAGAAGAAGGTTCGAAGCCTCTGCAAAAAGATTCTCAAGAAGTGCAGCTTCAGGTCAAAAAACGACCTGACCAACGTCATCATCCTCGCAACGTGGCTCTACATCTATGGGTATGCGGACTATGCGCTCAAGGTTTGCGACCTGCTCTCTGGCATGACGTTTAGCGGAAACTACGACCTCTGGCACAACGCCGACTACGCGGTATGTCTCAAGGCGCGCATCCTTCGTGAAAGGGGCGAGGAAGAGGGCCGCGAGGAGCTTCTTCAACGCGTCAATGAGCATCGGTCTCCCGAGCTATATCCCAATGGCGTTGAGTACTACCGAAACACGATCAACATCAACATTGAAAGCGACGATGCGTATCATCCTGGCAAGGTCACCGACTTCTGGCGCATCAACAAGTTGATCAAGGCAATTGAATATCGCGAGGCTGGGGGTCATCCGATCCCCGATGAGGAGTTTGAGAGGGATATAGAAGAGCTGGTCGGAGTCCTCAGAGCGGTCAAGTAAGGAATGCCGACGCCGTAGTAAGCTCTCCGCCATCGACGGCGAGGGTTTTGTTGAGACACGACATGCTGACGGAATAAAGAATTGCGTTCCGTCAGTGGGTTTTGAAGCTGGAAAACGCTGATGGAATGCGGTATTGCGTTTCGTCAGCGGTTTTCTCTGGAAAAAGGTACCGACGGTTTGCGATTTCGCGTTCCGTCAGTAGTATCCGCTGGTAAGAAGTACTGACGGATTGAGGTTTCGCGTTCCGTCAGCGTTTCTGAAACCCGATGTGCCCTTACTTCTGCCGCTCTTCCTTAAGCCACGTCATGAAGACTTCCATCGGCGTGGTCTTGTTCTTGACGCTGTAATCCTCGTAAGCGATGGCTGCGTCATACTCACCGGTCTTCACGTCATAGTGCATCTTGATCTCGTTTGGGGTTGGCGCCTCAAACTCCTGGCAGACCCTCTCAAGCCTGGTGACGTCATCCCTTCCGACTTGCATGAACTCGTCGTCGCTGCAGG
>JAFUBJ010000329.1 GCA_017460265.1 Atopobiaceae bacterium
CGATGTGCGTATCTATGATACCGTGGAAGACCCGGACGGCAAGGAACGCCGTGTTATCAACGCCAAGCAGACCACGTTGGCCACGCAGAAGCAGCAGGCGCTGAAAGACGCCCTCGCAGAGGAAGAGCATGCCACTGCCGACCTTGAGAAGGCACAGGAAGAGTTGACGGAACTTCAGGAGAAGGCATCAACGCTTCAAAAGGACGTCGAGGATGCACAGAAGGCTTCTGACGAGGCGGAGGAGATACTCTCAGCCGCAACAGCCGCTCTCAAGGACGCAGAGGATGACCTTGAAAAGCTGCAGAACGACCCTGACTACCTGAAGCTCAAGGAGGACCTTGCCGCTGAGCAAGATACCCTCACAGAGGCAGAGGAAGAGCTTGAGGCCGCAAATGACGCCTGCGAGCAGATTAGGGAAGCCATCAAGAAGGCAACCGACCTCTCGAACGACGAGGTCTTTGAAATCGCGGCCGATGACATGGTCTACGACGGAAAAGAACAGAGGCCAGCAGTCGACGTCACCGCTACCTTCCCCGATGGTTCACAGCAGGACCTCGCCGAGGGAACTGACTTCTCGGTGGCCTACGCCGGCAACGTCAATGTGGGAACGGCAACGGTAACCGTCCTTTCCATGGGCGCAGACGAACTGGGCCAGTGGTGGAACTCCGGAACGGGCACCTTTGACATCGCACCCAAGGCAATCGACGAAGCTGAGGCTCAGCCTATCGACGACCAAGTGTTTACGGGATCAGGTATCGAGCCCAAGGCTGAGCTGGTCGACGGAGATTACACCCTGCAAGAAGACATCGACTATACCCTCAGCTACGATAACAACACCAATGCCGGCGAGGCAACGGTCACAGTTACCGGAGCAGGTAACTATGCAGGTACCATCAATCTCCCCTTCACGATTGTCCCCGCCGACCTTGCAGACGTCACGATTGACCCCATCGCCGCCCAGACACTGAGCGGAAGCAAGGCGCTCACTCCCGAGCCCGTCATCAAACTCGGCTCCTACACCCTTAAGGAAGGCGTCGACTACACCCTCTCGTACGCAGACAACGCCAAGGTAGGAACGGCAACCGTGACCATCAAGGCAAAGGAGGGTGGCAACTTCTCGGGCAGCACGACGGCCACCTTCAAAATTGTCGCCATGCCGCACATTGCCTATCGCACCCATGTGCAGAATGTTGGTTGGCAGAGCTACGTACGCGACGGTGCCATGTCGGGCACCTCGGGCAGGAGCCTGCGCCTTGAGGGCATCAACATCAAGCTCGAGGGTGCGCCATACAGCGGCGGCATCCGCTACCAGACCCATGTGCAGAACATCGGCTGGCAGGGCTGGAAGTATAACGACGACATGTCGGGCACCTCGGGCAGGAGCCTGCGCCTTGAGGCCATCAAAATCGAGCTGACGGGCGAGATGGCCAAGCACTACGACGTGTGGTACCGCGTGCATGCGCAGAACTTTGGCTGGATGGGCTGGGCCAAAAATGGCGTGTCTGCGGGCACCGCGACCTACGGCTACCGCCTTGAGGGTATCGAGGTCGTCATTCTTCCCAAGGGCTCCGCTGCCCCTGGCTCCACGTCAGGCGCCTTCCGCCAGCACCTCGTACAGTATCGGACCCATGTCCAGAACGTCGGATGGCAGGGATGGAGCTATGACGGAGGAACCGCAGGCACCAGCGGGCAAAGCCTGCGCCTTGAGGGCATCAACATCCAGCTCCCGAGCCAGCTCTATTCTGGTGGCATCCGCTACCAGACCCACGTGCAGAACATAGGCTGGCAGGGATGGAAGTCAAACGGTGCCATGTCAGGCACCTCGGGCATGAGCCTGCGCCTAGAAGCGATCAGGATCGAGCTCTATGGGCAGATGGCCGACCATTTTGACGTGTGGTATCGCGTCCACTCGCAGAACTTTGGTTGGATGGGCTGGGCCAAGAACGGCCAGTCTGCTGGCACGGCAGGTTACTCATATCGCCTCGAGGCAATCCAGATCGCCCTCCTTCCCAAGGGAAGCAGCGCCCCAGGCATCACGGTAAACGCCTTCAGGCAGAAATAGCAATACAGGCACGGTCGCGCTATCATCTTGTCGTGACCATACACAGCCACCTAAGGAGGCACCGTGGACGAGATTTCGCTTGAGGACGTCATCGAGATTCTGCAGGACGTCGAGGAGGACGTTGACTACGAGAACTGCACCACGCTTATTGACGACCGCGTGCTTGACAGCTTTGACATTCTTTCCATCATCAGCGCGCTGAGGTTCTCCCTGCAACACCGTCTGAACTTCCGGCGGCTGTGCTTCTGCTGCATACCACGCTGAGTGTTCGTCCGCCGCAAAAAGCTCCTCAAGCTGCGTCAGCTTTTCCGGAGCATCAGCGGCTCTGAGAGCATTCTTTCTGAGCGCGCTGTATATCTTTTCCGCAGTGAGGAAACCCGTCTCCCTCCGGATCCTCTTCAGCATGTCGCGCCTTCGCCCGTCACTGTCAGTCCTTGTACAAGGGAGATCGAGCTCGCAGATGACCGATTCCACGGCTATGTCGCAGGCCAGATCCCA
>JAFUBJ010000330.1 GCA_017460265.1 Atopobiaceae bacterium
ACACCTATCGCGACGTCATCGCGCTCTTTGCCGAGATGGGCTTCAAGTGCTTCCGCACCTCCATCAGCTGGAGCCGCATCTTCCCCGAGGGCGACGAGCTGGAGCCCAACGAGGCCGGCCTCAAGTTCTACGACGACATGTTCGACTGCATGCTCGAGCACGGCATCCAGCCGGTCATCACACTCAGCCACTTTGAGATGCCCTATGGCCTCTGCGTGAAGTACGGCGGCTGGGCCAACCGCAAGCTCATCGACTTCTTCGTGCGCTACGCCACCGTGTGCTTCGAGCGCTACCACAAGAAGGTCAAGTACTGGATGACCTTCAACGAGATCGGCAACCAGTTCAACATCACCAACCCCATCTTCGGCTGGACCAACTCCGGCGTCATCTTTACCGAGTTTGACGACCCCGAGAAGATGATGTACCAGTGCGCGCACTACGAGTTCGTGGCGAGCGCCAAGGCCGTCGTGGCCGGCCACAAGGTTGACCCGAGCCTGCAGATTGGCTGCATGATCGCCTCTGGCCCCACCTATCCGCGCGAGTGCCGCCCCGAGGACGTGCTGCTGGCCGATGACGCCAACCACCACATCTTCTTCTTCGGCGACGTCCAGTGCCGCGGCGTCTATCCCAACTACGCGCTCAAGATGTTCGAGCGCAAGGGCTGGGACCTCGACATCACCGAGGACGACCTCGCCGCGCTGAAGGCGGGTCCGGTGGACTACATCGGCTTCAGCTACTACGCCACCAGCGTGGTCGACTCCGCCGTCGAGGTGGACATCTCCGAGTCCACGAGCGCCAACGACCCGCACAACGTGCCCAACCCCTACCTCGGCGCCACCGACTGGGGCTGGACCATCGACCCGGTGGGCCTGCGCATCATGCTCAAGCGCTTCGACGAGCGCTACAACGGCATGCCGCAGTTCATCGTCGAGAACGGCATCGGCATGTACGAGGACCTCGACGAGAACATGACCGTCGAGGACGACGCCCGCATCAGCTACCTGGGCGCCCACATCAAGGAGATGAAGAAGGCCGTCGAGGAGGACGGCGTCAACCTCATCGGCTACACGCCGTGGGGCTGCATCGACGTGGTCTCCTTCACCACGGGCGAGTACCGCAAGCGCTACGGCTTCATCTACGTCGACATCCAGGACGGCGGCGAGGGCTCGGGCAAGCGCTACAAGAAGAAGAGCTTCGACTGGTACAAGCACGTCATCGAGACCAACGGCGAAGAGGTCTAAGTCCGTTAGGTTAGGGTGACTCGGAAGGGCTACTCCCCTTTGACTGACTCAAAGGGGAGTCTCCCTTCCGAGTCACTTTTTGGCTTTGGCGGCTATACTCTTCTCTTGCTGTTGCGCTGAGAGGAGAGGCTTGGCCTACGTCTTGGACATAGATGCCCTGCGCGAGGGGGAGACGCCCAGTCGTCGCGAAATGGCATGGACGGTCCTTGCGATGAGTGCGCCGGCCATCTTGGCGGAGCTCTCCACGACGCTCATGCAGTACATCGACGCCTCGATGGTGGGGAGCCTTGGGGCCCATGCCACGGCATCCATTGGCATCGTCGAGTCCACCATATGGCTGCTTGACGGCCTTGCGGGGTGTGCGGCGGCAGGCTTCACCGTGCAGGTGGCTCAGCTTGTGGGCGCAGGCCGCGACAAGGAGGCACGTGACGTCTTTCGGCAGGCCATCGTGTCGATGCTCGTGTTTGGCGTGTTGCTCGCGGCGTTTGGTGTTGCGATCAGTGGCGTTCTCCCTGCGTGGCTCGGAGCGGACCCTTCGCTCTCTGAGGACGCCTCCCGCTACTTCCTGGTGTGTTCGTGCGCCATTGTCCCCATAGCCCTGGCACGGCTGGGCACGGGCATGCTGCAGTGCAGTGGCGACATGCGGACACCTTCAGTGCTGAACGTCCTCAGCTGCGTGTTTGACGTGCTGTTCAACTCGCTGCTCATACATGGGGGAGACACGCTTGCGCTGGGTCCGGTGACATTTCCGGTGCGAGGGCTGGGGCTCGGGGTGACCGGTGCCGCGTGTGGCACGCTTTTGGCCCAGACGGTCACGGCGGCGATGCTCCTGTGGTTTGCCTGCTTCCGCTCCGAGCGGCTTGCCTTGCGGGAGGGTGGTACCTGGACGCCGCAAGCCTCTACGCTCAGGCCCGCATGGACCGTCTGTTGGCCCATGCTCCTCGAGCGCGTGGTGACGAGCAGCGCCTATGTTGCGTGTACTGCTATCGTGGCGCCGCTGGGCGTGGTTGCCGTGGCGGCAAACTCGCTTGCCATCACGGCGGAGGCCGTTTGCTACATGCCGGGCTACGGCATCGAGACGGCGGCAACGACCATCGTGGGCCAGGCGATTGGCGCGCAAAGGCGCGACCTCGCACGGTCGTTTGCACGCCTCTCCACGGTGCTGGGCATGGTGACCATGTCTTTGACCGGGGGAATCATGTATGTCTTTGCTCCCCAGATCATGGGCATGCTGACGCCCGACGCCGCTGTTCAGCAGCTGGGCGCGCAGGTGCTGCGCATCGAGGCGTTTGCCGAGCCCCTGTTTGCGGCGTCGATGGTCGCCTCCGGCGCGCTTCGCGGGGCGGGCGACACCCTTGTTCCGAGCGTCATCTCGCTCGCTTCCATGTGGGGTGTACGCATCACCCTTATGGCCATCGTCGCGCCTCGTTGGGGGCTTGTGGGCGTGTGGTCTGCCATGGCGTTTGAGCTCTGCGTACGTGGGGTGCTCTTCCTCTGGCGCCTCTTGCGCGACCGCTGGCTTGAGCACGCCTCGCTTCGGTAGTTGCGGAGCGTCCACTCACCGAGACGACGCCTGAGTCGTTGAGATCATGGACTCCTTGCGTCATACGATAGACGCAGGTAAATGGCTGAAATAAGGGGGGCATTGGCATGGTTGAGCATCAAATTGTTGGTTCGGGACCGTTGCTTGACGCGCAGGGATGCCTGCGCGAGCCGGGGTATGCGTTTCGCCCTCCGTTTGAGTATTCTCACGACACCATTGACGCGCCAAAGTGGCGCATCAAGGACTGGGACTATTACCTGATTTCGGACGCGGCGTATGCCGTCGCGCTCACGTTCTCCGACCTGGGCTACATTGGTCTTGTGTCGGCAGCGGTACTTGATCTTGCGGACGCCGTGCCCACCACGACGAGCGAGCTCGTCGTGCTTCCTCTGGGGAAGATGGGCCTTCCGGCAAGTTCCGAGGAAGGGGACGTTTTTTGGTCCAACAAGCGTTGCAACGTGTCGTTTGCGCATGTGTCGGGTGGCAGGCGTCTCTCGTTTTCCATGAAGAACTTCTCTGGTGACGACGACCTTGAGGTGGAGGTCTTTCTTGACAGGGAGCCTCGCGACTCGATGAACATCGTCACCCCCTGGGAAGAGGACCCGACTGCCTTCTATTACAACCGCAAGATCGTGGGCATGCGTGCTCGTGGAGGCTTTAGGGCTGGCGGGCTCTTCCATGAGTTTGATGGCGAGGCCCTTGGCCTGCTTGACTGGGGACGTGGTGTTTGGACCTATGACAACACCTGGTATTGGAGTGCCGCCATGGGCTACCAGGAGGGGCACGTCATTGGCTTCAACCTGGGCTATGGGTTTGGCGACACGACCGCGGCAAGCGAGAACATGTTCTTTGTCGATGGCATTGCGCATAAGCTTTCACGCGTGACCTTTGAGATTCCGCACGCAGACGATGGCAGTCCCTCATACCTTGAGCCATGGCACATCCTTGACGATGAAGGCAGGCTCGACCTGACCTTTACGCCCTCCTTTGACCGCTGCGACTTGATTGACGTGGCGCATGTGGTCATGAGCGACCAACATCAGGTTTTTGGCACCTTTACCGGGTCGGTCGTGCTTGACGATGGCACGATTCTTGCCATAGATGACCTGCGCGGTTTTGCTGAGGACGTTCACAACAAGTACTAGGCACGCGAGGGTCCGCACTCAAAAAACCAACCGCCGACTTAGAGGGGGATTCTTTTCTCAAACCTGGGAGTTTGTGAAAAGGACCCCCTAAGTCTGCGGTTGGTTTTATAGGTGGCGAATTGGGAAAAACCAATCGCCATTTCCTAGGGGGATTCCAGGACAATTTGTATGGGAATCCCCCTCAATAATGGCAGTTTGAATATGCAGATTTGAAAGGCGAGAAGTGGCTGGGCTTTTTTCGCCATGAAATTGCTTGACAAGAGACCAAAGTGATATCACAATCATTTCAGTCATTGCAGAGCAATGATGGAGGGTGCCGGGATGTTCGACCTGAGGAATGGTCGCCCGCAACCCAAGAAAGGAACGAACGATGAGCGTTGAGAAAAAGGCACATGCCGCAAGTGGCTGGGGGATGCTTGGGGTCAACCTTGGCATGTACCTGCTGAGCCCGGTGCTGTTTATTGTTGCCATAAGCCAAATGACCAGCTGGAATGGCAATGCCTTGTTTGGATTCTTCCTGCTATTGGCGTCATGTGCCCTGTTCATTGCGGCCATCATTGTGAGCTGCGGTTTCTTTACTCTTCAGCCAGGGCAGGCACGAGTGTGCGTTCTGTTTGGCAAGTACGTGGGGACTGTGCGTGACGAGGGCTTCCGCTGGGCCAACCCGTTCTATTCCCGCAGCTTGGGCACCTCGAGCCAAGGTGGCGTCGAGACTGCCTCCTCGGGCAGCAAGACGGTCGATGCGCTGAGCAGCTTGGGCGGCCATCGTCATGCGTCCAAGATCTCCACACGCGCACGCACCTATACGGGCGACCGCATCAAGGTCAACGACAAGATGGGCAACCCCATCGAGATCGCCACGGTCATCGTGTGGCACGTGCAGGACACGGCCAAAGCCCTCTTTGACGTGGATGACTACGAGTCATACGTCGAGATGATCACCGAGACCGGCCTTCGTCACGTGGCGAGCCTCTACGCCTACGACCACATGGAGGACGACGACTCGAACGCCTCGACCACCATTACGCTGCGCACCAATATCGAGGAGGTCTCTGAGGCCCTTAAGGCAGAGCTTGACCGCAAGCTTGAGGTTGCCGGCGTGGAGGTGGACGACGCCCGTCTGACCCACCTGGCCTATGCCCAGGAAATCGCGCAGGCAATGCTTCGTCGCCAGCAGGCAGAGGCCATCATCGCCGCACGCAAGAAGATCGTCGAGGGCGCCGTCTCCATGGTCGACATGGCCCTCAGCCAGCTGTCCGACGGCGGCGTGGTCGACTTTGACGAGGACCGCAAAGCAGTCATGGCGTCTAACCTCATGGTGGTGCTCTGCGGTGATTCCGAAGCCCAGCCTGTGGTAAACACCGGCTCCCTGTACCAGTAGTCTGCGATCGGTGACGACGGTGGCCGCGCGTAAGCAGTATCCGCTGCGCATAGATCCCGAAATCTGGGACGCCATCGAGCGGTGGGCGGCGGAGGACATGCGCAGTGCAAACGGTCAGGTCGAGTGGATCTTGCGGCAGGCGCTTCGCCAGGCGGGAAGGTTGCCTAAGCAGCAGAACGCCGAGTCAGAGAGAGGTGCCAAGAAAGGCTGAGAGCTCGTAGCGCCCGGTCGTTGCAAAGACAACGTTGTTGTCGGGAGTCCGCGGATCATCAGCTCCAAGCGGCAGGACCTCGACCTGCGAAAAGACCGAATCCAGCGCCCCCTTCACCTTGTGGAGGGGGCGCGCCTTTCTTCCTTCTAGAGCCGAAACGACGTTGACGACA
>JAFUBJ010000030.1 GCA_017460265.1 Atopobiaceae bacterium
GCGGCGAGGCCCAGCGCATCTCCATCGCGCGCTGCATTCTGAAGGACGCGCCCATCGTGGTCCTGGACGAGGCGACGGCCAACTTGGATGCCGACAACGAGAGCGCCATCCAGGCGGCCATGACCGAGCTCTGCCGCGACAAGACGACGCTCGTCATAGCCCACAAGCTGGGGACGATTCGAGCGGCGGACAAGATCGTGGTGCTTCAGTCGGGCTCGGTGGCAGAGACGGGCACCCACGACAAGCTGCTTGAGGCGCACGGCGTCTATGCGCGCATGGTCGACGCCTTGGCTGCGCGGAGCATGTGGAGCGAGGAGGGGGCAGCATGAGTGAGACGGTCGTGAAGCTGGCAGGCCTTGCCTGCATGATTGTGAGCGTGTTCCTGGTGCTGTTTGGCCTGTACATAGCTTTGCCGGTTACTTGGGCGGCACCTGTCCTTGTTGCGGGTGGCGTGGCCCTCTTCATAGCAGGGGGCGTCTGTTACACGGTCTACCACAAGGACTAGGGACGATCGGGAAGGGCGACACCCTTCCCGATCGCCTTATCTCTCGCGGATGGCGTGGGCCAGGAGGAGCGCCGCAGCCGCGCAGACAACCATGGGCGCGACGAGCGTTGTCTGGCCAAGATCTCCCGTCTGGGGGAGCGCCGCGTTCTTCTTGGGCGTGTCTTGGCGCTCAGGTGTCGGCGTGGGAGCGGGCGTGGGGCTCGGTGTCGGCTCCGGCGTTGGCTCGGGTTCTGGCGTGGGCGTAGGCTCGGGTTCGGGTTCCGGCTCGGCCCGTTCGGACACGGTGACGACGATGTCGTGCTCCTCGATGACCGTGCCATCCATCAAGTCCATCCACTTCATCTTGACGGTCACGACGCCGGGGGCAACACCATAGACGACGCCCGTCCGCGACACCGTGGCGATGCTCTCGTCCTCCGACTCATACCGCATGTCATAGTCCTCGTTGAGCACGGTGACCGCGGGTGACGTTTCAAGGCGAACCTGCTGCCATGTGTCCACATCGAGCGCCATGCGCTCGTCAACCGAAATCGAGGTGGGCTCAGGGAGCTTCACGATGTCCGAGTCGTACAGCACCACGCGCACCGAGGCCTCGTTGCCACTGCCGACCAGGTGAGCGGTGACGATCGCCTCCGCCTTGCCCGTCTCGTCAAACTCGTCGACCTGCGGAATGACGAAGCCGCCTTTGTTGACGGTGAGCACGCTCTCGTCCGACGAGCTCCACTCGATGCGCGTGTCCTGCGCATTGAGGGGGAAGAGGTCGTACTCCAATGAGACGCCATAGCGCATCCATATCTCTGGGAAGGGGAAGTAGATCTCGGTCGCAGGGACGAGGGTCGCGGGATCCAGATAGGTTGCGTAGAAGGTCATGTCCTCATAGACGGGGGCTTCTTCGTCAAATACCACGCCATCTGTGGTCTTCCAGCCATCGTAGATGAGGCCCTCCTTTTCGGGAGCGGGCGGCGCTCCAGGGGAGTAATCGTACCCATCCTTGTGGTAGTAGCTTTCGATCTCGGTGTCGTCCACGACAAACCTGACCAGGTGATAGTTCGTCTGGAGTTCGTCGAGGTGCTCGTTGAACCACGAACGCCTGGCCTCAAATCGGCTTCGCAGTGTTTCTATGGCCTCTTGGATGCTGACCGGGCCCTCGTCTTGGTCCTTGTTCCAGTGCACGTAATCGGCGTTCCACGAGCCCTCAAGCTCGTCGATGTATTGGTCCAGCATGCCGCCGGGGCGGTCAAGCTCATAAAGTGCCGCGTCGAGCACCTTCCAGCGTTCCTTGATCACCTCGACAAACTCAGGGTCTTGTCTCAGCAGGTTGAGCCACTGGTAGCTGGTGAAGTCAAACCCTTCGATCGTGTCCTGTCCCCAGACAAAGTCAAAGTCCCAGAGCGGCCCCCAGTAAAGCTTTCCGGTCGTGACGGACCCGTCGGCTCCCGCGCTGTCGCGCAGCTTGTAGAGGTAAGTGCTCGGCGTGCCATATGCGTCTGGGTTGCAGAGAAACTCCTGCACCAACCACATGTCGGCCGTGGACTGCTCGTCCATCAGGTCCCAGACACCCTCCCCGTTTTCGTTGACAAACCCGTCCCCATAGATGGCGTCCTCCAGGCGGTCGAGGAAGGAGGTGAGGTAGCGCTGCTGCGCCGTCTGGGCGTCGCTCAGAGGAGGCTCGTATTCGGGCGACTCGTAGCAGAACGTGGTACCACGCGAGGTGTGGAAGTATTCGTACGGCAGCGAGGCAGGCATGCGGTTGGTGCCAAACAGGTAGCCGCCCGTGATGTCCAGCGAATCCAGGTCGGAGGCATCCTCGTCGACCTCGTCGATCTCGACGCGGCTTCTGTCGATGCGCACCTCCTCGGCAAGCAGATAGCTGCCGTAGTACTGGTCGTTGAGGTAGATGTCTACGGGCACTCCCCGCGGCGTATAGGGCATCCCCATCTGGTCGCCCAGCCAGCCGACGAGCCTATCGAGGCTCAGCGACTTGTCGCTGAAGTTTGCCAGGAGCGTCCAGTGCTTGCTGGATCCCATGCCAAACAGGTCTGCCCTGTTTTCGAGCTTGAATTTGAAGGGCCTCTTTCTGTTTCTCCAGGTAGAGTTGCCACGTCCACGGAAGTATTCGATGCTCAGGTCGGTCTCGCCGGCATATTCTGATACGCCGTCCCAGAGGTCCTCCTCGGGGTTGTCATAGTTTGGCGGGACCTCAATGGTGACCGAGACACCCGTGGCACGGTACGAGTGGTTGGGAGCGGTGTAGACCTCCTCGATCTTCTCGTCGCCCGTCATGATGACTTCGCCGGTCTCAGGGTCAATGTCGTCGTAGAACGTAAAGCGCATGATGGGGATGGACCCGCCCTGGTAGCTGTCTTCCTGGGCCGTGAGCTGCTCGTCAGAGAGCTCTTCTTCCGCGAGCAAAGCTGGCGTTTCCGCCTCCTGAGTTGCTTGAAAGCCTTCCTCTGGCGTCTCGTTAGCTTCGATAGGGGTGTCCTCCTCGTTCGTAGGCGGGAACGAATCGGTCGCCACCGAGGCTAGCTCGTCAAGAGGTACAGGCTGTTCCGTGGCAATGGCGGGGGAAGGCGTGGTTACGAGCAGGGCAAGGGCAAAAGCTGCAGAGGCAATACGGCGCGGGAGTCTATGCATGGCTGTCCTACGTTTCAGGTGGTTTATGGTGCGATTTTGTTGTGCCGTGCTGTTGGTTCATGGTAGCACGTTTGCGCGTTGTGAGAGGGAAGGCCAATGGTTCAGTGTGCGTGTGTTTACGTCCGGTATGGGGGAGTGTGTTGGTTTGCTACAATAGTCAACCATAGCTAACTATTTGTGTTCCAAGGAGTCTCATGTCCGAGAAGATCCACATCGAGAAAGGGTCCGTGCAAGAGACCCTCATCATCCCCCTCTACGGCCGGAAGCTCTGCGCCGAGGTGTTCCCCAAACTATATACGGACGAAAGCGCAGCGCGCATCTGCGAACGGCTCGACTATGACTTCTCGGACCTTGATGCGCAGGCAAAGAGCACCTTTTGGCGCTTTGGTGCGCTCGAGGCGGCCATGCGCCAGCTCGACATGCAGTGGGAGATTAACGACTACCTTGCGATACGTCCCGATGCGGCGGTCGTTAACATGGGTTGCGGGCTCGACCAGACAGGCAGGGCGTGCGACAACGGCACGTGCCTCATCTACAACGTGGACATGCCCGACATCATTGCTGCGCGCGAGGAGCTGACCCCTGCGGGAGAGCGCGAGCGTAACATTGCATGCAACCTTAATGACTATTCGTGGATGGATGAGATCGACGGCTCCTGTGGTGCGGTGTTCTTTGCTGCGGGCGTGTTCCACTACTTTACGGAGGCACAGGCTCGCAATCTTGCGCAAGAGCTTGCCTCGCGGTTCCCGGGCAGCCGTCTGGTGTTTGACACCGTTGGAAAACTGGGCAAACGCCTGATGCGCGCCACGTTCAAGAACTTTGGCATGGAAAACTATGACGAGTGCCTATATGTGGAGAACCCCGAGGCGCTCAGGGGATGGGTGCCTTCGGCCACCGTGTCGTGGCGCGGATACATGCTGGGCTACTATGCCATGGATGACCCGGCTGTCACCGGTCTGCACCGCGTGCTCGCCAAACTTTGCGACAACGTGGTGAAGATGCGCATCATGCGCTTTGACTTTGCGTTTGCTTGATGGCGGCCAAGGCCTTCTCGATCTCCTCTTGCGTCGGCCCCTGGTTACCCCACCTGCGCTTATAGATCCACTTGTCCACGAGCACCGGCTTGTCCTGGCCCCAGTCCTCCCACACGCCAGGGTACAGGCGGAAGAGGCCGTTCTTCTTGAGCGCCAGAGCCGAGGGGATGTTTTTACGGATGACGTGCGCCGTTATGGTGCGCATGTGTACCTCGTCGAGCAGATATGACTTGAGCATGCCAGCCACTTCGGTGGCAATGCCTTGGCCCCAGTACCTCCTGCTTATGCGATACCCAATTGAGGCCTTGGGCTTGCGCGGCTCATAGGCGTAGATCTCGGCGATCCCCATCATCTTCTGGGGGTCTTTGCGGGGGCATATGGCAAGCAGGATTGACTCCTTGGTGTCAAAGCACTCCGCGCGCGTGCGCTCGATGACAACGCGAGCGTCGTTATAGCGCTGCTCGTAAAGGAAGGTGGGGAGCAGGCGATAGATTCTCTGATTGTGGGAAAAGCGGTTGAGCGCGTCAGCGTCTGAGGAGACAAACTCGCGCAGCACGAGGCGCTTGCTTTCGATGTGGGGCATCTCGTCAAACAGATCCATGGCTCGTCCTCCTGGTTTGCCTTGGGACTTGTGCTTGGTGTGACCACTCCCTTGCATACGCCCCGATCATGCCAAAGGGGCGGGTCCACATGGTAATTCATGAACTGCGTCCCAACACTTGGACGGGCTGAATAGAAGCTAGGCCACGAGGGACTGATTCCGGAACTCCTCCGGGGTCAGCCCCTTCAGTTTAACCTGCCTCCTCCTCGTGTTCCAGTGAACTACGTAGGCGTCGAGGTCGCGCTCGAACTCCTCGAAGCTCGGCCAAGTCCGGTTCCGGTAGAAC
>JAFUBJ010000331.1 GCA_017460265.1 Atopobiaceae bacterium
CCCCGCCGTGGTATAGACGTGATAGTCCACGGAAGGGCTCGTCCCTATGAGGTCGAGGTCGAACTCGCGCTCGAGGCGCTCCTTGACGACCTCCATGTGCAAAAGCCCTAGGAAGCCGACGCGGAAGCCAAAGCCGAGTGCCACGGACGTCTCGGGAGTCCAGGTAAGCGAGGGGTCGTTGACGCGCAGCTTTTCCAGCGCATCGCGCAGGTTTTCGTACTCCTTGTTGTCTATGGGGAACAGGCCCGTGAAGACCATGGGCTTGGCCTCGCGGTATCCCGGCAAGGGCTCAGCCGTGCGGTTTGCGTCATAGGTGAGGGTGTCGCCCACGTGGACGGCCCCCGGGTCCTTAAGGCCGGTGACCACGTAGCCGACCTCGCCCACTCCCAGCTCGGGCAAAGGCGTCTCCAGCGGACGCTTCACGCCAACGTCGTCGACGAGAAACGCAGAGTCGGCCTGCATCATGTAGAGCGTGTCGCCCGGTCGGATGCGGCCGTCTAAGACGCGCACCGTGGCCCCGACGCCGCGAGAGGCATCAAAGTACGAGTCGAGGATAAGGGCCTTGAGGGGTGCCCCTGCGTCCCCCGCAGGCGGGCTCACCAGAAAGACGATGCTCTCGAGCAGGTCATGAATGCCCTCGCCCGTCTTGCCCGATACGCAGACGGCGTCCTCGGCGGGAATGGCAAGGGCATCCTCTATCTCGGCACGGACACGCTCAGGCTCGGCGCTGGGAAGGTCAATCTTGTTGATGGCGGGCACGATGTCGAGGTTGGCGTTCATGGCCAAAAGCGCATTGGAGACGGTCTGGGCCTCCACGCCCTGTGTGGCGTCAACCACCAGCACGGCACCCTCGCACGCTGCGAGCGAGCGCGAGACCTCGTAGGTGAAGTCGACGTGGCCCGGCGTGTCGATGAGGTTGAACTGGTAGGTCTCGCCATCGTCGGCATCGTAGGCAACGCGCACGGCGTTGCTCTTGATGGTGATGCCCCTCTCACGCTCGATGTCCATCGTGTCGAGAAGCTGTGACTCCATGTCACGTTCCTCGACCGTGGGGGTGAGCTCGAGAATGCGGTCAGAGATGGTCGACTTGCCGTGGTCGATGTGCGCAACAATCGAGAAGTTGCGGATATGTGAGGTATCGTATGTAGACATAGGAAGAATGATAGCCCAAAACGGGCGTCCCGTGCTATACTCCTCAAGTTGACCTCGCCGTGTCTCAGCGTTAGAGGCCTCAAGATACATGACCGAAAGGGAAGCACGTGGCTAACATCAAGTCTCAGAAGAAGCGCATCATCACCGCGGAGAAGGCTCGCAAGCGTAACAAGGCGGTCCGCTCCGAGCTCAAGACCTATGTCAAGAAGGTCCGCGCAGCCGTCGAGGCCGGCGACGTCGAGGCGGCTCAGGCTGCCGCCAACTCCGCAGGACGCAAGCTGTACATCGCGGCATCCAAGGGCATCATCCACAAGAACCAGGCCGCCAAGCGCAAGAGCGGCGTTCAGATGCTCGTCAACGGAATGTCCAAGTAGTCTCTTCAGACAATCCGACCTGTTCTGAGGGGTCCGGGGTGCTGCCCGGACCCCTCAGTCATATCCGGGCAAACCAAACCTTTCTCGCTCGATCATCGGCGTATAGTGTAATGGGTCTGGAAGGAGATGGCCATGGCACAGACGACAAGCGGACTGCTCCCCGCCTATCTGGTGGTGGGAGCCGACGACCTCAAGCGCACGCAGGCGATGGCGCGCCTCAGGCGCAGGCTTGACGAGAGCTTCTCGGCCTTCAACCTCGACGAACGCGTTGCGTCATCAGACCTAGAGGCATCTGACATCATCTCCTCCCTCAACACGCTTCCGATGGGTGATGCGTTCCGCCTTGTCATGATCGATCGCGCGGACAAGCTTCCCAAGCCCGTGTCGGAGGCAATCATCTCCTACCTTGCCGATCCCAACCTTGCCTGTGTCCTCTGCCTTGTGGCGGAGAGCCTTCCCAAGAACACGAGGCTGTACAAGGCTGTTGCCAAGGTCGGCAAGCAGGCCATCGTTGACTGCACCCCAAAGAAGCGCTGGGAGCTCCCGCCCCTTGTCGTCAAGATGGCTCGCTCTCACGGTGTGCAGATGGACCAAGCTGCCGCCACCGAGCTCATCAGCAGGGTCGGCGAGTCCACCACCATGATCGACACGCAGCTCAAGGTCCTGGCCGAGCATTGTCGCGAGAGTGGCGTCATCACGGTAGGCGACGTGGAGCAGCAGGTTGCCCGCATCGCCGAGGTCAAGCCATGGGATTTCCTCGATGCGGTCTGTGCGCGGGACACGGCCAAGGCCCTGTCCCTCTATCGGCTAATGCAAAACCCCTCGCAGATTGCGCTTTGCTCGCTTCTGGTTGGCAGGATCCGAGAGCTCATTTGCGCGCGATCCCTTGACGAGCGCGGGCAGGCGTCGCTTCTGGCGTCAGAGCTCAAGAAGCAGCAGTGGCAGGTGAAGAGTCACCTTGGCTGGGCACGCAGGTTTGGGGCAGGAAGCCTCGAGCATGTCCTTGGGGCTTGCGCTCGCTGTGAGCGCGACCTCAAGAGCGGTGCGGACCCAGACATCACCTTCACAAAGCTCATCGTAGAGCTTGGACGATAGCCTCCCTTTGTCGTGAGGCACGCTACCCCGGTTGATGTGGGGCGTATCTCCACGTCGCCAGCATCTATGGTGCAGAGAAAGCGTGTACCTGCCTCTGTAAGGTTCTGAACGCATTCCTCCTTGGGGTGGCCGTACGAGTTATCCTTTCCCGCGCTCGCGACGGCAAGCTCCGCATCCAACAGACGTGCCTGGTCAAGGCGTATCGACGTCTCGGAGCCATGGTGTCCCACCTTCAAGACGTCAACGTCCGGGAGGTCTCCCGAAGCGATAAGCCCATCAAGCTCTTCCTCCTCCGCATCGCCCGTTAGCAGGGCCGACATGGTTCCGCTCTTTCCCTGATAGCTCACTGCCAGAATGAGGGAGTCGGGGTTGGCATCACCCACCACAGCGCCGTGCGGCCATACGACCTCGAGAGCAAAACCTCCCACACGGATGACGTCCTTGTACGAGACCTCCTCGCACGGCTTGCCCGTCAGGTGCCGTATGCCTTCCTCCAAATCTGGCGGCACATTGACGGCAACACCTTGGGCAACTATAACCCGACCGCAGGGGACGACCCCGACGAGGTCGTCAACGCCGCCATAGTGATCGTCATGCAGATGTGTCAGCACGACGGCATCAAGGCGAAGCACGTGCTTTCGTGCGAGGGCCTTGGCAACGGAGCCATCAGGGCCCGTGTCGACAAGAATGGCATGCCACCCGTCCTGCACGAGTATGGCGTCGCCTTGGCCCACGTCCAGCACGCAGATCCGTGCCGGCGCAAAGACCGTCCACAACAAAGCGAAGTTTACGGCGAGACCAAGCAGTAAGAACAAAACCGTGCGCATCGTTCGTGCGGTCGGCAGCGGCCACACGACGAGCACCGCCACGGCGAGAAGCAACACCGTAAGCGTTACTGCGTCGGTCGAGGTGCCTAAAACGATTGACGTCAAGGGCGCTTGAGATGCCACGCCCATAAGACGAAGCGCAAGCGTGACGAACGCTTCAGCCAAGGACAAGGACACCCGTCCAGCAGGGAATACGGCCGACAGGCATGCCCCGGCCAATCCCGCCGACATCCCAAGGGATATCAAGGCGCTCAACGGCAAGCCGAGGAGAGGACCTACGAGCGACACGCTACCTTTCATGGACATGACAAGGGGCAAACTGGCCACAAGGCAGACGAGAGAGGCCGCGATGCCGTCGACGACGTCTTTGTGACATGAGCGCAGGCGTATTCGAACCTCTGAGGGTACTGAACGTGGCAGCCGCACGTCAGGGAGGAGAAGGCCAATCAGGTAGGCCACGTACCGCGAATAGAGCGAGAGCGCAAGCACGCAGGTCACCGAGAGAAGAAAGCCCGCCTGTCCTGATAGAGCTGGGTCCATAAGCGTCATGGACAGCGCGACTACGCTCACGGAAGATACGGCGTCTCCCCTCCTCCCCAAGAGCCTGCCACCATCGGCAAGGGAGGACATGAGCCAGGCCCTGACGGCGGAGGCCGGAGCCCCACACAGGACCACGAAGGCACCTGTCAGCGCTATGAGCACAAAGACCCGCATTGTAGGCTCAAGCCTCAAACGGTCTAGCGCTCGCGCAACGAAGGAGGACACAACGACGAGATGGCTCCCGGACACGGCAACGAGGTGTGCGACACCGCATTGGGCAAAGAGGTCGTCCAGGTCTCGTTCAACCAAGAAGCGCCTGTCGGCAATGAGGCATCCTGCCAACACCGCGCGACCATCAGAGCCCTTGGGGTCTAGAACCTGTCGAATTGCCCTACGTAGGTTAAGGAGTATGCCGGAAGGGCCACCCACTCGTGCACGAGACTGAATCACGACAAGCCTTACGGACCCCCAGACCCCCTGCATCCTGCTTGCTCTTCCCCACTCGTCATCGGCATTGGGCGCATAGCGGCCGACACCCCATACGACATCTCCTCGCTCAAGAGACTCGGCACAAGACAGCCAGATGACGCCGGAAGGCCCGTCGCCACCAAACATACGCGCACGACACCGGAAGCCGCTCTGTGTGGGAAGGGCGTCGGAAAGTGCCTCGAACCCCCATCGCGAGACGGACGATGACTCCATGGAGCTAACGAAGGCCGCTCCCCTGGCAAGGAAGACGCAAGTGACCATGCTGGCTGCAGCCAGAGAGCAGACACAGCAGGCAACTAGGCCGCCACTCAAAGCTTCAAACCGGCCTCTGCGACGCAACGCAAGCAACACCAACCAAGCAATCAGAAGGACTATGCCGACGAAGACGACGCCCCGAGATAGCGCGTCATACCAGGTGAGGGACCGTTCGACAAGGATTGTCGTCACAAGGGCATAGAGGGCAGACGACAGCGAAGGACGCTC
>JAFUBJ010000332.1 GCA_017460265.1 Atopobiaceae bacterium
GACCACGCCGCCCGCATCACGAAGATCGAGACGCGACTAGAGGACCACGACCGGCGCATCGGAAACATCGAGACCAAGGAGTAGAGATGAACATCAACTGGAAGGTCCGCATCCGCAACAAGAACTTCTGGATCACCATCGTCCCGGCGCTCATCCTCGCCATCCAGCTCTTCGCCGAAATCTTCGGCGTGAAGCTGGAACTCGGGGATCTCGGGACCCGCATCGTGGCGTTCGTCGACGCCGCATTCGCGGTCCTAGCGATCCTCGGCGTGGTGAACGACCCGACTACCGCGACTTTCGACGACTCGGCCCTCGCCATGACGTACGAGGTGCCCAAGCACCTTGAGGGCATCCGCGACGGGGAGGTGCTTTGACATGAGCAACAGCTCTCTCGTGAGCTACACGCGGCTCAGCCCGAACCACTCGGGCAGGCGCAAGTATGCCATCACCAAGATCACCCCTCACTACATGGCGGGCAACTGTTCCGTCGAGACCTGCGGCGCGATCTTCGCCCCGACCAGCAGGCAGGCAAGCTCCAACTACGGCATCGGCTCCGACGGGCGCGTCGCGCTCTACGTCGACGAGGCCAACCGCTCGTGGTGCAGCTCAAGCTCCGACAACGACAACCGGGCGGTCACGATCGAGTGCGCCAACCTGGGCGACTCCTCGCTCACCGACGCGTGCTGGAAGTCGCTCGTGGCGCTCTGCGTCGACATCTGCCGCCGCAACGGCATCCCCAAGCTGACCTACACGGGCGGAAAGGACGGGACTCTCACCGAGCACCGCATGTTCGCCAACACCGACTGCCCCGGCGCCTGGCTCCATTCCCGCATGGGCCTGCTCGCGCAGGAGGTCAACAAGTACCTCGCCAACGGCACCACGCCGAAGGCGGGGACCGGCGCGAGCGCGACCTCGACCGCCAGCGTGGGCACCTCGGGCAAGTCGACCGCCCTCGCCTCGGGCTACCACAAGGACGCCAGCTTCGCGGGGCGCTACCGCTGCACGGTCGACTACCTCCGCGTGCGCCGCTCCCCGAGCCTCTCGGGCACCGAGGTCGCGCACTACTCGAAGGGCGAGACCGTCGCGCTTGAGGGCTACTACTGGGTGTCGGGCGGCTTCGTCTGGGGCACCTACATCGGCGGGTCGGGCAACCGCAACTACATTGCCGTGGGGAAGGCCACCGGCAAGGCGGAGCCTGACGACTACCTCGTGAGGGTGTGATCGCATGGGGCACAAGGAGAGGATGGAGAGGATGCGCCGCTGGCTCTACGACGACGGCCTGGACGTCACCTTCCGTGGGGCGCTTACCATCGCGCTCGCGGGCTGTGCCGTATGCTGGGTGCTGCTCGCCCTCATGATGAGGGGAGCCTGACGTGGACGGCTTCTACCATCAGGACGAGCGCGACAAGGCCGCAAACGACGGTTGCCTGGGGTGCGCGGCTGTGGCCCTCATACTCCTCATAGGGTGCGTCGTGGTCCTCTTGTCCGGGTGCGGGACAGTCGGCGCCTTCCTCGCGCCCTGACGGCCTCACAGGCGTGCTACTATCAGGTGGTTAGAACCTGCTTCGCAAGGATGGTCGGGTGGAGTTCGTACAAGCGAGTATGCGCCCCACCAACTTTTCGCAGGTCAGATCATATGTCTCTGATCTGTTTTCTTTTGGTCCACTGGCAGATCACCAAACTCGCTACAGGTGTCCTGGCCATCGGCCGGTGAGCCGTGCCGATCCGCGGTCAACGTGTCTCGTCTGTCCCACCGCGTCGTCTCTATCTGCACGCAACTCGGGGACGGAGGGCATCGAAGGCCCCTCTGCAGGCGGTTGCGTGCATTCCCCGAAGCGCCAACTGGTCTTTCTTCGCCGACCTTGCACGCAATCGCCGCAAGGTCGGCCAAAGTGGCGCGGCACGCCGCGGTTGTGTGCAACGGCGAGGCCCGACAGCCCAAGAGGGCCACAACTCGGGCACCACGGACGCCGGCAAGGTACGCAGGCCAGCTTATCCGAGGTCCTCCTCGGTTACCACTCTGGTGCAGAGCTGCCCCTCCTCCTCACGCAAGGCAATCGCGCTCGAGCGACCCAGCTCCACCGCCCTCTCGAGCTGTGGCGGGTCCCAGTTATATCCAACAAGCTGCCAGCTGTCATCGCAGGTGGCCTCCACATGCCCGCCGCAGACGTTCTCGATGTAGTCGCCAAGAAGTTCGCGAATGCCGCCGATGTCGCTGCGCAGGTCTGCCCCCACAAGCTCGGGTAGCGCCTCGCCTTCCGCATACACCGTGCCTGGGGCAAGCAGGTTCATGTTGGCCCGATAGTTACAAACTGCCAGCTCAAAGGTCTCGTCATCATCCACGGGCGAGCCATCCGGCCACAGCAGGTCTCCCACGCGTTCGCCCGCCGGACGCGAGACGTCAACCGTGTAGCGTGCGCCCACAAGCTCGTCGATGTTGTATATCGGAGCGTCTTTGACAAAGCCAATCGTTAGGTCGCCCGGCCGCCACTGCCGGTATGCGGACATCGACCACTCGAGGTACCTGCGCAGCTGTGCTCCGGTCTTGCGCACGGTGTAGAGCGTGTTGCTGAACGGAAACACCTTCGAGAGGTCGCAGCGCCTGATGGGGCCAGGCTTCATGTTGGAGTCGATCGTGCAAGGTGCGACTGCCGCCACGCGCGCACCCGAGTAGTGTAGGAATGCCGTGCCGATCAAATCGATGAGCGGAGTGTCCTGCAGCAGCGTGGTGGGCACGCCCGCGATCTCGGCCTCGGGCGCGAGCGGACCGCCTGCAAGCGTGCCTATCTGCTCATTTGCGTAGGCACGAGCTCGCTCGTCGTAGGGAGCCATGAGCTCCATGACGGTGGGGTCGGGCTCATAATCGCCAACAGTCACCGCATGCGCCTCTTTGCTGGTCACATGCCAGCCTTCACCAGATCGCTCGCATACAAGGTCGATGCACGACATCGTCTGTGCCTGAAAACGGTTTTCCGCAACCAGCGTATTGCCGATGGTCTCGCCCTCTATCAGCTGGTGCTGGTGCGCCGCAATCACCACGTCAAGTTCGGGGCAGGCGGCAATCACGTCGCGCACGCCTGATCCAGGTACATCGTATTCGTTCTCCACATGCATGTGGAATGCGCCCACCAGCACGTCCACGTCAGGGGCAATCTGATCGATGACCTTGCGCGTCTCGGCCACCGGGTCGCGCACGTCGAATCCCGCGAGGTTGGTCGCGTCCCATCGCGCGATGTTGGGTGTCACCATGCCAATGACTCCCACACGCACCTCGCCCACGGTAAAGATCGCGTACGCATCGGCGATGGGGTCACCCTGCTCGTCCGACACGTTACCCACCAGGTACCTGCCGGCAAATGACGCAATGGTGCGCCGCACCACGTCCATGCCGAAGTTGTACTCGTGGTTGCCCGTGACCTCCACGTCGAAGTCCAGCGCATTGAGTCCGGCGACCATGGGATGCACGTCCTCATGCACAAAGAGCTCGGCCATGTTGTCCTGAATGGTGTCACCCGCGTCGATGAGCAACGTGTTCTCGTTGCGCAGGCTGGCGATGGCGGTGGCAAGCTGCGCCATGCTGCCGACGCGGCTTTCCGCGTTGGTGGGATAGTCCCACGGGACCATCTTGCCGTGAAGGTCGCTTGTGCCCAGGATGCGGATGGCCTGGGTCACAGGGGCGGTGTCATCCGTCTCTGGCGCGGCACAGGCGCCGAGCGCAACCGAAGCCGCAACTGCCCCGGCCCCCAGTGCCTGACGGCGGGTAAGAGTCGGATTGCCATGTGCTGTCTCATGAATAGCCATGTTGCACCTCGCCTGCGGCAGTTCTCCCTTGACCGGTTTGCGCTGCTCAACCACTACATCTCTCGCTGTCGAACAGTCCGAAGCTTGCCGTGTCCGCATTCCATCCAAGGCCGCGCCTCTTAGTTACCACGTAATTTATCAGGTAGTCAATGAGATCAGCTCGCAACCTTTGACCTGGTCGCGTACGCGTCGTACCAGCCTCCAGTAGAGCAAGCAGGCCAGCGGATCGCTACCGGAGAAGTTCGGCGCTTCACCATCCTCAACCGAGAATAGCATCCCGGTATCAACCATCGTACTTGCACGCTAGGTCGTCCTTTTCCGCGAGTTTTGCGGTCACTGCGGGTACGCTGCTGCTGGGCGCCCCTGCCACGGTTCGTGCTAAGCTAGCTCGAGAATGATTGTGGAAGTGCGAGGTAGCGGGCTTGGTATTCAAGGTATGGCTTGCGGTGACGCTTGTCTTCGTAATCGTCCTGCTTGTGTTCAGGGTATATAGGGCCGACGTGATCGCAAAAGCGATGTTTGCCCTGTGGTATGGCATGGCGATTGCCACCCTTTGGGTCATCTGGTTTCTTGCAAGCCAAGGCCAGGAGGGCCTGGCCCTCTTCGCCGTGGTCAACGTCTTGATCGTCTGCGCCTTTGTTGTTTTGGGACGAATCTACAGGGCTGACTTAACGTCAAACATCCTGGCGGCCCTGTTGGTGCTGCTCCTTGACGGTGTCGACCTCTGGTGCGCTTGGCGCATTCATGACCCCATGGCGGCCATGGATGAGGCCCTGGCCATTTTGCGCCTCCTTCTCCTAATCGGCTCGGCGGCCTTGCTGGTGTGGAGGATAGCCGTCCTGGTGTGCAGGCGAACGCCCAAGAACGGCGAAACGGAAAGATAGTCCCGAAAGGTCTTTCGCCTCACCGAACAGTCGCCACTTATGTGCACAAGGGAAGACGCTCGAACCGCAAGTGGCAGGGCCATTGCCATGCAGCTTGGCTCTAACTGACTTTCCATCTTGCTGCGTTGCCAGGTGCAAGTTAGTGTTCGTTTTTGTCGCCGTGCTTGAGCGTATTTGTGCACATGGTCATTCAGCCGCCCGTTGCGTGCATCGTTTCGTTCGCATTCCACACGCCAAACGAACGCAAACGTGCACATAGGTCAGCGCCCTTGAGTTCAACAATGCCGTCGACAACCTGAAGAGCTTCTGCCTGGAAATGAAAGCTAAGTACGGCGACAAGTTTGACTATAA
>JAFUBJ010000031.1 GCA_017460265.1 Atopobiaceae bacterium
AAGTCCTCGACGTCGAGCTGCATGGAAAGCGGGTTCGTGGTCATGACTGCACCTCCCTTACTCGCGCGTGATGCGCGGGTCGACGCTCTTCTACATGATGTCGCTCACCAGGTTCATGATGACGATGAGCGTGGCGAGCACGATGGTCGTGCCCCTGATGAGCGTGTAGTCGCGGCCCGTGATGGAGTTCACGAAGTAGCGGCCGATGCCCGGCACCGCAAAGATCTGCTCGACCACGAGCGAGCCGGTGACGATGTAGGCAAGCTCGGGACCAAAGTAGGTGATGACCGGGATGAGCGAGTTCTTGAGCGCGTGGTGCAGAATGACGTTGCGCTGGGAGACGCCCTTGGCCTTTGCGGTGCGGATGTAGTCCTGCCCGAGCACGTCAAGCATGGAGGAGCGCGTCAGGCGCGTGATGTAGGCCATCGGATACAGCGACAGCGTGATGATGGGCAGCACGAGGCCGTACTTGGCGGCGCCGTTGGCCGGCAGCCAGCCCAGCTTGATGGAGAACAGGATCAGCAACAAGGAGCCCATGATGAACGAGGGCATCGACACGAACGCCGTCGTGAGCACCATGATGAAGCGGTCAATGAAGGTGTTTCTCTTGAGCGCGGCGAGCGAGCCCAGCAGCACGCCTGATATCGTCGCGATGATGAGAGCAATGATGCCGATCTTGGCAGAGGTGCGCATGCCGTCAATGATGATGTCGGTAACCATGCGGCCGCGCTGCTTGATGGACGGGCCAAAGTTGCCGTGCGCAGCGTCACCAAGATAGGTGAGGTACTGCTCGAAAAGCGGCTTGTCAAGACCATACTTTGCCTCGAGCGCCGCCTGCGCCTCGGCCGAAATGGCCTTCTCACGTGTGAATGGTCCGCCTGGTACGGCATGCATCACGAAGAACGTGACCGTGATGACCGCCCAGAGCGTCACGATCGCCAAGAGGATTCTCTTGATGATGTAACGCAAGGTCTTAGAGTCCATCTCCTACCCTGCCTTCTCGAATGGCCTTCCGTGACATCTCAACACGACAAAAGGCGGCCTACAACCGCCCCTGCCAGATGTATGGTGCTGGTGATGCCAAGGCTTACTGAACTAGGGGAACAGAATAGCACCAATTGATTGCACCTTGTATGACGGTCGCTTTCAGCAGCCTTGCTTATTACCCACTTGAAACACGTTCGGGCGCGACCCTTGCCCTGCGCACAAAACGGGGCGCCCCAAGACGCCCCGCCATTGCCTGATCTGAGATTGTTGCCTGCTGGCCTACACGGCGCCAAGCGGGAAGGTCAGCGTCATGATGAGGACGCAGATGCCAAAGGTGACCGAGGTGATGACCGTCAGGCGGTCAAGGTTCTTCTCGAGCACGCCAGATCCGACGGAAGAGTTGTACATGGTGGAGGCGATCATGTCGGAGACGCCCGTGCCCTTACCGGAATGCATGAGCACCAAGATGATGGTGAGGATGCCCGAGACGGCCAGGACGATGAGAAGCAGGATGTTGAGAATGCCCACGGAAGGCTCCTTCTATGTGAACAAGACTACACAACGATTGAATAGCATAGCATAACGTTTGGCCGTGTCACTCACGATTGCCAACGAGCACCACTCCTCCAACTGGCTGCGGAGCTTTATAATCAATGGCTTGATGAACGTCGCGCGATACGGTCACCATGTAGTGCAGGGAGGTACTCATGGACGAGAACACCACGCTCGAAAAGGAAGCGGACGTCAAGAACGGCGTCAAGCGTCTCATCTTTGCTGGCATAGCAATTGTGCTGCAGCTCGCGGTGATTCTGCTCATCAACCTCAGGTTTGCCCAGCAAGCTGAGTGGTTCGCCATCGGCATGCGCGTGTTGGGCGCGATGCTCGTCCTGTACATCTATAACAACCGCACGCCGTCGGCCATGAAGATGACCTGGATCATCGTCATCATGGCGCTGCCCGTCTTTGGCGCAAGCTTCTATATGCTTACGGGCCTGAACCGCTCGACGCACAGGATGCGCAAGCGCTTCGAGGATGTTGATGCGAAGCTCTTTCCCCTGTTGCCGAACGGCTCCGCGCCTCTGGCGCGCCTTGACGAGGTAGATGGCCGCGGGGCAAACATCTCCCGCTACCTGAGCCAGACCTCCACGTACCCCCTGTATGACGACACGACCATCACCTACTACGATGACGCCGCCAAGGGCATCGAGGCGCAGAAGGAGGAGCTGAGGGGCGCCCAGCACTTCATCTTTATGGAGTACCACGCCATCGAGGATGCCGAGAGCTGGCGAGCCATCCAGGGCATCTTGGAGGAGCGCGTCCGCGCAGGCGTCGAGGCGCGCGTCTTCTATGACGACATGGGCTCCATCGGCTTCGTCAACACCGACTTCGTGAAGCGCCTCGAGGCCAAGGGCATCAAGGCCAAGGTGTTCAACCCCTTCATGCCGGGCCTCAACCTCTTCCTCAACAACCGCGACCACCGCAAGATCACGGTCGTGGACGGGATCATCGGCTTTACTGGCGGATACAACATCGCCAACGAGTACTTCAACATCACCCACCCATACGGGTACTGGAAGGAC
>JAFUBJ010000333.1 GCA_017460265.1 Atopobiaceae bacterium
GCAAGATGCGCACAGCGTCTGCGCTTTCCCCCATCCTGGCCGCCATCGCCGACAACACGCAGGTATTCGAGGCCGAGGAAAACCACATCCCCATCAGGCGCCTGCAGCTGTGGCGCGAGGTGGACAACCTGCGCTGCGGAACCATTCCAGGCATCTTCGAGAAGGGCTTTGGCTTCGCAGCATATGCGGACTGGGTGCTGGGCACGCCGCCGATCTTCGTAACGCGTCCCGCCGCCGACAACCCGGGAGGCAAGCGGCTGCGCGCGGCATTCGAAATGCCTGCCTCCGAGGTCTACGCGGATGCCCCCATGTCACGCGATGACGTCGAGCATCTCATCTCGATGTTCTGGCCCGACGTACGCCTGAAGCGCTTCGTTGAGATTCGCCCTGCAGACAGCCTGCCCGAAGCGTGTGTTCTTGGCTACACGGCACTCATCAAAGGACTCTTCTACTCCGACGCATCACTTACCGCCATCGAGGGCGCCTTGGGGGTGAGCCCCGAGGCCGCGCCCACACGCAGCGCGTGGCCCCTCTCGAAGGCAGATGTTGACGAGAGCATCGCGCAGGTGCAGACGCACGGCCTCGACGGCATGGTGTATGGGGAGAAGCTGCGCGCGTGGGAGGAACGCCTCTTCTCTCTTGCCCGCGAGGCGCTCGACGAGGATGAGCGGGCGTACCTCGTGCCGCTTCAGACCTTTGCGGCAACGAAACCTTGGTGGAACGTCAGCTCGCAAGACGCGCGATCTTCCCTTGCTCGCTATGCCACGGGCAGCATGATGCCCAAACGCTCGAGGTATCCGTCATCGTCAAAGTAATAGTTGTGCGCCGCCGCGACGCGAACCATCTGGCCATCTCGGTAGGCAATCAGGCGGCAGTGCAGCACGGGCTTCCAGTCTCCCCCATCGTTCAGGGGCACCGTGCAGAAGTAGGTAGTCTGTCCCACCTGTGAAGAAAAGAGCGTGTCGCGCACCGTGTTGGTATGTACGTAGGTGTATGTGCCATCGTTCAGGACCAAGTTGAGCTTATTCTCTACGGACAGCGACGCAAACGCATGCGAAAGCACCACGAAGCGCTCCGAGAAGTCGAGATGCCCTCCGTTGCGCAATGCCGCCTCGTTAAGCAGGTCCATCAGGAAGAGCACCACCTGCTCGCTGTCAGTCTGGCCAATCTCAAGCTCGTCATAGCCCTGTATGAGCGCCGAGTTGATGATGGTTCCGTTATGGGCGATCACCCATTCCGTGCCCGTCTCGTCGTTTCCTATGAAGGGGTGGCAGTTCTGGATGGAGACGATGCCCTTGGTCGCATTGCGTATGTGCCCCACCAGCTGCGACGCCCGTATGGGCTCTTCAAGCAGGTAGCGCAGATAGTTTGAGTCGATGGCGGGAAGTGACTCCTTAAACACCTGGATGCTGTCTTCCTCGCGCCACGCAAGCCCCCAACCATGGGGATGGTCCACGCTATGTGCGTAAAACTCGCGCAAGCGCATGTTGGCGTTCACCGGCCGACGTGAGCAGATGGCAAAGATCTCGCACATAGAGGACACCTCCCTGATGCATCGTCATGTGAGTTCTCGCATGGCCTCCAAGAGGTTTCAGCCGCCCCTCTTGGACGAAAATGCAACTGCTATTCCTACCATACTACTTCTAGACATGGGCGCATCGCTGTCCGCAGGATGGCTAAACCGTGTGTCACGCTCTCGAAGATAGCCAGTTACTGCCCGTCAACCTCGACTTCGTCTGGCAGTGCAGCCTCTGCCTCCTCGCTGCCTGCCACCTCGACCTCAGCTTCCTCGCGTGCGGCACGCGCCTCGGCAAAGGCCGCACGCATCGTGGGATTCTTCCAGGTAAGCTTGCGGATGGTCAGCCCCTCGGCCTTGTCGTTTGCCAGACGAAGCTGACGCTCGGAGGCCGTCAGACTGGCCTTGACCTTCTCGAGGTCGGCGATGGCACGGTCAATCTGGTCACTGGCATCCCCAAACTTGCGGCTCGCGCGCTCGTAGTTGGCACCAAACTTCTCCGTGAAGTCCTCCCTGGCCTCGTCGAAGTGCGTGATGTCGATGTTTTGCTGGCGCACGGCGGCCAGCTCGCGGCGCGCCTCGAGCCCCGCCAATGCCGCATTGCGCAGGATGGTGATCATGGGCACAAAGAGCTGCGGGCGAATGACGTACATCTTGTCATAGGCATAGCTCACGTCCGCAATGCCCCCGTTGTAGAACTCGTTCTCGGGCTCGAGCATGCTCACGAGCACCGCATACTCGCAGTGCTTGTTGTTGCGGTCTTGGTCGAGCTTCTTGAAGAAGTCCTCGTTCTTGTGGTGATGGGTCGTGCCTTCTTCCTCGGTCTTCATCTCGAACATGATGGAGAGGACCTCAACGCCCTCCTCGTCGACCTCGCGATAGACGTAGTCGCCCTTTGACCCGCCAATGACATCGTTGTCCTTGTGGAACTCGGCGTTTCTGAAGGCAGTCGCGCGCCAGCGGTTGAACTCCATCTCGCAATGCTGCTCAAGGGACTCGCCGATGAGCTTGGTGGTAAGGCGCACGCGCTGGTCGCGCAGACGAGAGATCTCGTCGTCCTTGTCGCGAAGCTGCTGGTCTTTGAAGGAAGCCTGCTCGGCAAGACGTGCCTTGAGCGTTGCCTCGACGTTCTCGCGCTCTATCTGCGCCTGGGTGATCTTGCCCTCAAGCTCTGTGACGCGACGCTCGGCCTCGGCCACGGCATTGGCAACGGCTAGCTCACGCTGCGCGTCAGCCATGGCGCCTTGGGAGGCAATCTGCTGCTCGAGCAGAGCGATGCGTGCCTCGCGCTCGGACAGGGGCTCCTGCAGCTCGCGCTGTGCCTGTGCCGCGCGCTCGCCGTCCTCGCGTTGCGTCGTTGCCCGTGCCAGCGCGACAGCATCTGCCTGACGCTCGAGTTGGGCCTTGAGCTGCGCGATCTCTTGGTCGCGCTCCGCCAAGGCCTTCTCTCCCTCAGCCTGGGCCCGCGTTCGTGCCGCCTCCACGGCACTTGTATGGGCATCCCGCATCAGCCGCTCACGCTCTGAGAGGTCGCGCTCGAACTCTGCGTCGCGCACCTGCCTCAGCAACTGGGCATAGCCCGACTCGTCCACCTGGAACACCTTGCCGCAATGCGGGCAGCGAATCTCGTTCATGGGTACTCTCCTCCTACGCATTCTTCCGCCTCTAAGCATACGCCAGCCACCGGACATCTTTTGCCAAAGATCGTCCGAACCGGAAGCCCCTGGCGCGCGGTGGTGCTCTTCCCCGTCAGCGGCTATACGTGAGATAATGCGACTATCGACCCCCTCTGAAGGAGTTCTCATGGACGCCACCGCCTACGCCGAGCATGTCAGCATCTTGCAGGAGGAGCTCGTCTGCGCCTTGGGATGCACTGAACCCATCGCGGTTGCATACGCTGCTTCCTTGGCACGCGCGGCGCTAGGCACGCTTCCGCGCCATGTTGACGTCTCGTGCAGCGGCAACATCATCAAGAACGTCAAGAGCGTCACCGTCCCCAACTCGGGCGGCATGCGAGGGATTGAGGCGGCAGCCATCCTTGGCACGTTGGGAGGCGACGAGTCACGCGCGCTCGAGGTGCTCGAGGCAATCGAAGACGAACATCGCGCCGTTGCACCTGAGCTTATCAGCCAAGGCTACTGTTCTGTCGGGCTCGCCGAGGGTGTCTCGAACCTCTATGTACGCGTGGTGGCCACGCGCGACGAGCATGAGGCGGTTGCCTGCATCGCAGAGCGCCACACCAACGTGGTCGAGCTCACGCTTGACGGCACCGACGTAACCGTCGGCGAGGTACGCGCGTCCAAGACGGCGGAGGGAAAGGTGGTGGGTGACCCACGGGCCAACCTCAGCCTCACCTCCATCTGGGAGTTTGCGCACAGCTTTGCCCTTGAGGACCTTGACGAACTCATCAGCCGCCAGATCAACACGAACAAGGCCATCTCCGACGAGGGCCTGCGAGGAAACTGGGGCGCCAACATTGGACGAACGCTCCTCAAGAGCCGCAGCAACGACATCACCTGCAAGGCACGCGCGACCGCGGCAGCTGGGTCCGACGCGCGCATGAGCGGCTGCAGCATGCCGGTGGTCATCTGCTGCGGGAGCGGCAACCAAGGAATCACCTGCTCGATGCCCGTGCTTGAGTATGCCCATGAGCTCTGGGCGTCACACGAGGACCTTGTGCGCGCCGTCGTGCTGTCTGACCTCACGGCAGTGCATGTCAAGTACTACATCGGAGAGCTCTCCGCCTTCTGCGGGGCCGTCAGCGCAAGCTGCGGCGCCGGGGCGGGCATCTGCCTGCTTCGCGGGGGCAGCTACGAGCAGTTTGAGGCCACTGTCGTCAACACCTTAGTCAACGTGGGCGGCATCATCTGCGACGGGGCAAAGCCCAGCTGTGCCGCCAAGATCAGCGCGGCCGTCGACGCCGCCATCCTGGGCTGCGACATGGCCCTGGCGGGCAGCAACTTCATGCCGGGAGACGGCCTTGTGGGAGAGACGCCCGAGGAATCAATCCATGCCATGGGCTACGTGGGCCGCGTGGGCATGCAGCCAACTGACGTGGAGATCTTGAACATCATGATTGGCAAGACCAACGTCAACTGATCAAGACCGGCTCACACGCTAGAAAGAGGCGAACCAAAAGGGCAACTCCCTTCCGGTTCGCCTCAGAAGAAGCTGTTCTGGCCTGAATCCTCCTGCACGGGCACGTCTTCCAAAAGCGGCCCCTCCAGCCCGTCAGCCGCGCGGGTGGCGAGCTCGTCGGCGCGCTCGTTGAGCGGATGTCCCGCATGGCCCTTGACCCATACCCATGTGACCTCATGGGGCCGTGCGGCATCGAGCAGGCGGAGCCACAGCTCCTTGTTGCTTACGGCCTTACGTTGGGAGTTTTTCCAGCCCTTGCGCATCCAGCTGTATATCCAATGCTGGTTGAAGGCATTGACCACGTATTGCGAGTCGGAGTGGAGCTCCACCACGCAGGGACGCTTGAGCGACTCGAGCGCCACCGCGGCAGCCATGAGCTCCATGCGGTTATTGGTCGTCTCGGCAAAGCCCTGGCAGACCTCCTTGCGATGCTCGATGCCTGAAGGGTCCACATAGAGCAGGACCACACCATACCCGCCCGGTCCGGGGTTGCCGCGCGAGGCACCGTCCGTATAGGCAACCACGCGCATCTTTCGCGCCTCCGTCACTTTGCCTCCGCCCAGTTGGCGCCATAGCTCACGTCGGCCAACAGGGGAACGCGCAGCTCGACGATACCCTCCATCGTCTCGCGGACGAGCGCGGAGAGCACCTCGACCTCGTCTTCGGGAACCTCGAAGTCCAGTTCGTCGTGAATCTGGAGCACGAGCTTTGAGCGCAGGCCCTCCTCGCGCAGGCGTTCGGCAACGCGCACCATCGCGATCTTGATGATGTCAGCGGCGGAGCCCTGCATGGGATGGTTCATGGCGGTTCTCTCGCCAAAGGCCTGCATCTGGCGGTTGCGCGCATTGATCTCGGCAATGTGGCGCTTGCGCCCGTACATGGTGGCAACCCATCCGTGCTTGTGGGCAAACGCCACCTGCCCGTCAAGGAACGCCTTGACGCCCGGATAGGCTTCAAAGTAGCGATCGATCATGGACTGCGCCTCGGCACGGCCAATCTTGAGGGAGGTAGCCAGGCCGTAGGCCTGCTGCCCATACACGATGCCCAAGTTGACGGCCTTGGCACGGCTGCGCAGCTGCGGGGTGACCTCCTCCACGGGCACGCCAAAGACGCGCGCCGCCGTTGCGGCGTGGAAGTCGGCACCCTCATTGAAGGCGGCAACCAGCCCTTCGTCGGCCGAGAGGTGCGCGAGCAACCTGAGCTCGATCTGCGAGTAGTCGCAGGCAAGGAAGACATGTCCCTCGGGCACCGTGAAGGCCGTGCGCACGCGATGTCCCAGCTCGGAGCGCGTGGGGATGTTCTGCAGGTTGGGCTCGGAGCTGGAGAGACGGCCCGTCGCGGCCACGGTCTGGTTGAGGCTCGTATGGATGCGGCCGTCTCCCGCGATGAGTGCCGGAAGGGCGTCAAGGTAGGTGCTCTTGATCTTGGCGCGCTCGCGATACTCAAGAACGTCGGCCACGATCGGGTAGCGATGGCTCAGGTCCTCAAGGACCTTGGCGTTGGTGGAGTAGTAGCCACGCTGCGTCTTCTTGAGACCAAAGGTGGGAAGTCCCATCACGTCAAAGAGCACGTGGGAGAGCTGCATGGGAGAGTCAACGTTGAAGCGCTCCCCCGCCCGCTCGTAGATGCCGTTGACCATGCCCTCGATCTCTGCGCCCAGTTCGGCCGACTGCTCGGCAAACTTCGAGCTGTCCGCGTGCAGGCCCGCGCGCTCCATAGCAAGAAGCACGGGAAGCAGCGGGAGCTCGATGGTGTTGAAGAGCTCGAGCGAGCCATCCTCCTCAAGCGCATGGACAAGCGGCTCGCGCAGCAAGGACGCGCAGAGCGCATCGATCGCACGGCGCGGCAGCTCTTCCGTTGGCTCGGGAGGCGTGAGCTGGAGCAGCTGCTCGACAAGGCTCGTCACCTCATACGAGGAGCGGTCGGACTCAAGCAGATAGTCGGCAACGGAGGTGTCAAAGATGCGTGACGGATCAACCTCGGAGGCCTCGATGAGCGCAGGCTCGGAGGAGTCCTTGGGAAAGACGGTGCGCAGCGCTGCCTTGACGTCATCAGAGACGATCTTCCCCTCCTTGACCAGCGCAACAAGGGTCTGGTCGGCAGCCTCGTCATCGAACCTGAGAAGGGCGCCTGCCGTTACGGCCCACAGCGTGCGACCAAGACCGAAGAGGGCATCCTGGGGCTTGTCGTCGTCTGCCGTCACGGCAACCCACTCGCCCTGCTCAATCGCAGATGCGAGAGCCTTCTGCGCATCCGATCCCGTCAGGAGGGTGGGGACCACGAACGTGCTCGCCGTCGACGAGGACGCCGCCCCACCGGCAAGGTCGAGCACACGCTTTGCCATGCTCGTGATGCCCAACGCCTGCAGCGCGGCGCGCGCCTCGTCCACATCGAAGGTCGGGAACTGCGCGTCGGCAAGGTCCAGGTCGAGCGGGGCGTCCGTCCGGATGGTCGCAATCTCGCGGCTGAGCAGGGCATCATCGATATGGGCGCGAAGGTTCTCGCCCATCTTGCCCTTAACCTCGTCCGCATGGGCAATGACCTCGTCAAGGTTGCCGTACTGCACGATGAGGGCCGCCGCCTTCTTGGGGCCGATGCCCGGCACGCCAGGGATGTTGTCCGAGCTGTCACCCTTGAGGCCGTAGAAGTCAGGGACGAGGTCGGGCGTGATGCCGTGATACAGGTCGTCCACGCTCTCGGGCGTCATGATGGCCACGTCGGAAAGGCCGCGCTTGGTGCCCACGATCTTGACGTGGTCGGTCGCCAGTTGGTACATGTCACGGTCGCCCGTGATGAGCAGCATCTCGTAGCCAGCATCCTCGCCACGACGAGCCAAGGTGCCCAGGAGGTCGTCTCCCTCCCAGCCCTCGAGCTCGACCACGGGCACGTCCAGGGCACGCATGAGCTCCTTCACGCGGGGGAACTGCTCGCGTAGGAGCGGGTCCATGGGCGGGCGCTGCGCCTTGTACTGGGGAAGCTTCTCCATGCGCACCTTGGGTTTGCCCTTGTCGAAGGCGCAGATGATGCCGTCGGGGGCAAAGGAGTCCACGAGCTTGAGAAACATTGACAAGAAGCCAAAGATGGCGTTGGTGGGCGTACCGTCGGGAGCATTCATGGTGGGGGGCACCGCGTGGAAGGCACGGTGCATGAGCGAATTGCCGTCGATGACCGCAATGGTGCGCGTCGTAGTCTGGTCGGCCATGGAGAGTCCTCTCGTCTGAATCGTGTGCACCATTGTAGCCCAGAGACCGGACACGTCATTGAGAGCGCATGGGCGACGCTTCTCCTTTTGTACCCCAACACGATTCGAAAAGGAGCACGGTATTTGTCTTCGTGCAACAGAAGGGCCTGGCTCCAAACTCACAGGCACGGTATTTGTCATCGTGCAACAAGTTTTACGCCTAATCAGGAACCCGACACAGATATCGCGTTGCACGAAGACAAATACCGTGCCGAAACTCATTCTTCCAAGCGATCCCGTTGCACAAAAACAAATACCATGCCGTTATTTCCGCCTTAGCAAGATAGGCCTTATCGGGACAAGCTGAATGACCGCCCCACCCATTTCAGGCAGATCGAAGACTTAGGGTAGGAGCGACACGTATGCGGTCCAGGCGTGACACGCTCTTCACCCTTGGGAAACATTCTGCTGATAGGCTGGTATGCGTCAAACATCACATATTCTCTGATACCGTTAGCTGGTCAATATGTGCACGAAGGGAGCCGCACATGGCCAAGGACAAGGTCAGCAGCGAGTGGGGAGAGCTTCTCTTTACCGACGCGGACATGCAGGATCGCCTGCCCAAGCCAACCTACCGGGAGCTGATGCGCGTCATCAAGGATGGCAAGCCCCTGGACCTTGACATCGCAAACGAGGTGGCCCACGCCATGAAGGAGTGGGCGCTCGAGAAGGGTGCCACCCACTTCACGCACTGGTTCCAGCCCCTGACAGGCATCACGAGCGAGAAGCACGACAGCTTCCTCACGCCCAACGGTGACGGCACCATCCTCATGGCCTTCAGCGGCAAGGAGCTCGTCCAGGGCGAGCCTGACGCGTCCAGCTTCCCAAGCGGAGGCCTGCGGGCTACCTTCGAGGCGCGCGGCTACACCGTGTGGGACCCGACCAGCCCCGCGTTCATCAAGGACGAGGTGCTCTGCATCCCCACAGCCTTTATCTCCTATACCGGAGAAGCACTTGACAAGAAGACGCCGCTCCTGCGCAGCCAGGTCGCACTCGAGATGCAGGCAAAGCGCGTCCTTTCCCTCTTTGGGCGCGAGCCACACCGCGTCACCACCAACATTGGCCCCGAGCAGGAATACTTCCTCATCAAGGAAAGTGACTACCAGGCACGTCCCGACCTCATCCTTACGGGACGCACCCTCTTTGGCGCTCCCCCTGCCAAGGGACAGGAGCTGGAGGAGCACTACTTTGGTGCCATCCGCCCCACGGTCAACGAGTTCATGAAGGAGCTCGACGACGAGCTCTGGAAGCTGGGCGTGCCCGCCAAGACCAAGCACAACGAGGTCGCGCCCTGCCAGCATGAGCTGGCGCCCATCTATGAGCAGGGATCGGTCGCCATCGACGACAACCTGCTCACCATGGAGAAGATGAAGCTCCTTGCCTCTCACCATGGTCTGGTATGCCTGCAGCACGAGAAGCCCTTTGAATACGTGAACGGATCGGGCAAGCACGACAACTGGTCCCTCTCGGCAGACGGCAAAAACCTCCTCGAACCAGGCGAGCATCCCGAGGACAACCTCCTGTTCCTGGTGTTTCTCGCCTGCCTGGTGGCCGCGGTCGACGAGCATGCCGACCTTCTGCGCATGAGCGTCGCC
>JAFUBJ010000334.1 GCA_017460265.1 Atopobiaceae bacterium
TCGTGCTCGTGTGTGCATACGCATCATATAAATAGGAGACGGTGGCTGCTAGGTCCTCGTGCGTGACGTCAGGCGTCTGGTCGAGAACGGCTATGGCCACCTTGCCCTCGCAGCGCACGATGGACCACGCCTCAAATACATGCATGCTCGCGAGCGCCCACTGCTTGTCGGCATAGGGGTCATTGGTCGTTACGGAGAGCGCCTCCATGAGGGTCTCCTGGCTTTGTTCCTCGGGATCCGGTTCTGCCTCGGACACTGGTTCTGCCTCGGGCTCTTCGGACAGCGTCTCGTTTTGGTCAGCTGAGGCGGCCTCTTCAGCCGAGGCGTCCTCGGCGGGCTCCACCGGCACGTCGTCTTCCGACGTCTCGGCCTGCACATCCTGCGGCGTCTCCTCGGAATCTGCCTGGACGTCCGCGGGGGCCGCCGCCTCCCCAGCGGCCACCTGCTGATCTTCCTCGGCGCCCTGCCCGGAGGCTTCGATGGGCTCGGAGGATTCCTCCAGCAGCGCGCGGAAGTCCCCCTCGTCACCCAACATGGCGTGGTAGTAGAAATTGGGCTGCGCCTCGAGTTCGGGATGCTCTCTGCGGATCTCGGTTATGGCGTCCTCCACCAAGACGCCCTCCGAGACCTCGACCGCAACGACGCCTGAGGCCAGGTCCTCTTCGCTCACATGCACGTCGCCCACGACGCCAGTTTCTGCAAGCATGGCCTCGACCTCTGCCGCCGACATGCCGCTGGGAATGGACACGAGAACGACATCAGGAGCGTACTCAGAGCCCTCGGGAATTGTGTAGGCACCATCCTCGAACGCAGTGTTTGCGGCGTCATTTTCAGCCCGCGCCCCTTCAGAGTTTGAAGGCTGATCTGCCTGCTCGGGATCTTCGGAAGGCACTTGTCCGGAAGACTTCTCCGTCAGCGGGTCTTGCTTTCGGTCCGCCAGGGTAGCGGTTTCGGAGGGCGTCGCTTCCATATGCGAGGATGAGACGATACGCGCGACAAGAAGAACCGACGCCATGATGAAGGTCACCAAGGCGACGGCCAAGGCGAGAATCACGCCCTTTCCCATCTTATTTCTCATGGCGCACCACCCTTCCAGCAAAGGTGCTCACAACAAGGTCAACCTATGCCGAAGCGCTCACGCAGCTCAGGAACTCGAGCTGCGCGACATCCTGCAGCTGCGCCTCACCTGCATCGCCCACATGGACAACCGCCACGAAGAGCGAGCGAGAAGCCTCCTCTTCCCGAGCCTCGCCCTCACAAAGTACAAGGTAGTCATGGCCGTCGTCATCACGAGAGGCAAGCGCCGCAATGGGGTCGAGTGTAGCGCTTGCGTAGGAGTCCTTCACCTTGGCAAAGGCGTCGGCAAGCTCCTGGGGCACAAGCTGCACGTCTGCCTGGTCCTTGACCTGCCAAGAGCCTAGGAGGGCGCCCATGGGAGCTCCCGTGGCAATACGCAGCTCATTCACCTTCAACTCCTGGCTGCTCGTGATGCGCGTCTCGCCGTCAGGGTTTTGGTAGCAGACGACTATATGCCAGCTCGCATCCATACCCTCGCACAAGAAGGCATAGTTTGTCCCCGAGACCTGCTGCGTCGCAAGGAGGGCAACGGGGCTGAAGGGGACGTTTCTGTCGAGCGCCTGCACGGCCTGGTCAAAGGCATCGCTCTCTTCGGCCGCAAGCGAAGGGTTGGCGCCAGAAAGAGCAATCCAGCCCGCCTCCCTCACCTCCGAGCCGTCCTCCTCGACCAAGGCCTCCTCCTCGGCAGTCTCCTCCGAAGCCGGCGGCTCCGACGAGGCATTGCCGCCGCAACCGCCCAAAAGGAGCGACAGGGCGAGCATTCCCGCAAAGAGAACAGGTTGGGTGCGCTTCATAGTCATGACCTCCATGCACGAGGCTTTTCAGGGTACAAACAAACAACCAGCCAACACAAGCTGGTATTTTCCTATTGTCTGCCAACTCATCCGCTCTACGCAAGAATGACAGATGCCAGTAGCTTGTACTTAGGATTGCCAAACACCATCCCACCAAAAGGAGCGGGGCACCGGTCACCCGATGCCCCGCACGTCAATCATGGTAAGACAAACGTCTTAGATGACACCCTGGGCCATCATGGCCTCGGCGACCTTTAGGAAGCCAGCGATGTTGGCACCGGCAACGTAGTTGCCCTCCATGCCAAACTCCTTGGCCGCGTCGGCGCATGCGTGGGAGATGCCGCGCCTACTGGCCTCAAGACGGGAGTCAACCTCCTCGAAGGTCCAGGAGATGTGGCCGGCGTTCTGGCTCATCTCGAGGCCGGAGGTGGCCACGCCACCGGCGTTGGCAGCCTTGCCCGGGAAGAAGGCGACTCCGTTGTCCTGCAGGTACTTGGTCGCGTCGAGCGTGGTGGGCATGTTGGCGCCCTCGCCCACGATCTTGCAGCCACCTGCGACGAGCTTCTCGGCATCCTCGAGCAGCAGAGTGTTCTCGCGAGCACAGGGAAGCGCGATGTCGCAGGGCACGCCCCAGACGCCACGGCCGTCCTCGGCATGCCACTCTGCGTTGGGACGGTAGTCGGTGTACATGGCAAGGGAGACGCCCTTGTCGTTGCCGGAACGCTTCTTGTTGTAGATGGCCTCGAGCGCGGCAACGTCGATGCCGTCGGGGTCATAGACCCAGCCCTTGGTGTCGGAGCA
>JAFUBJ010000335.1 GCA_017460265.1 Atopobiaceae bacterium
AAGATCTCGGTGTTGTTGATGAGCGTGAAGTGTGGATGGTCCTTCCATGCCGCGAGGAGCTTGTCGTCCACCTCCGCCGCCTGCTCGGGCGTCTCCGCACGGGCCGTGTTGTTCTCCAGCGTGTAGGCGGCCTCGAGCCCCTTCGCAGCGCTCACGAGGTGGAACACGATGTCGTAGCGCGCATAGAGCTACTCGCGCGTGGTGTGGTAGTCGGCAAGCAGCTGCTCGAAGCCCTCTGGCGTCATGTAGCCCGCATGGTCCATCACGCCGCGATCAAAGACGATGACGATGCGCTCGGCGTCCATCTTCTGCGCCGCATGCATGAAGGCAGCCTCCTTGCCAAGCTGCATCTCGAAGACGGCCCGCTGAAAGTCGTCGTAGCTGCGGCAGGTCCAGGGTGCCACCCCTCCGTTGATGAGCTCGGTCGCAGCTTCGGGAACAAAGATGAGCTGATAGCCCCGCGCCTCCAGGCCCTTCCTGAGCCATTCCATGCCCGTGGTCTTACCCGAGCAGGGTCCGCCGCCAATAAGGATGGTGCTGATCTGAGGGCTCATGCCTAGTTCCTTTCGCACGGGGAATACGCCTTTATTGTGTCACAAATGGAAGAGGGGAGACATCTGGCCGAGCAGGATGAAGAGGATGTCTCAACAAGCGGGTGCGGCGCTTTTGCGTCTTACAAAATGTCACATATCTGCGGTGCTATCCGTCGATTACTTGAAGAATTGTTGTTGCGAAGCTGCCACAATGGTGGTATGGCGTCGCGGCAAGGTGAGGAGAAGCGGATGGACTTCAAGGAGCTGCGTGAGAGGGTCTATGAGGCCAACATGGCCCTTCCCAAACACGGATTGGTGGTATTGACCTGGGGAAACGCCAGTGAGCTAGACCGTGAGAGGGGACTGTTTGCCATCAAGCCCTCGGGCGTTCCCTATGAGGACCTTTCTCCTTCTAACATGGTCATCTGCGATTTGGATGGCACGGTGGTCGAAGGCGATCTTCGCCCCTCGTCCGATATGCCCACGCATGCCGAGCTCTACCGGTCGTTCGAGAACGTCGGTGGCGTGGTGCACACGCACTCCAACTGGGCGGTCTCGTGGGCACAGGCCGGACGATCCATCCCGTGCTACGGAACGACGCATGCCGACTACTTCTTTGGCAGCATCCCCTGCGTTCGCGGGCTTACCAAGGAAGAGGTGGATGGCGACTACGAGCTGAACACGGGAAAGGTGATCGTGGAGGGTTTCGAGGGCATCGACCCCATTGCCGTGCCCGGCGTGCTCGTGCGAAACCATGGACCTTTTACCTGGGGCAAGGATGCGGCGCAGGCAGTCTATCATGCCGTCGTGCTCGAGGAGGTCGCAATGATGGCGATCCGCACCGAGATGGTGAAGATGGACGTCGAGCCCGCCCCGCAATATCTGCAGGACCGTCACTTCTTGCGCAAGCATGGCCCAAACGCGTATTACGGGCAGGGGTAGGTTCAGTGCAGCCGTTCGATGTCGAGGCTGAAGCGAGCTCTTGATTGTCTTAAAGCGTCTCGTTGCGTACGAAGAAGTCGTGGGCGTTCTCAAAAAAGAGGCGGTCTGCGATTTCCGTTCCAAAGCGCGCTCCGATGCGCTGGTAGAACGGGGTGATCTTCTCGCATGTGCTCAGCCACGCCGGAGGCGTGCAGCCGTCAAAGTCGCTGCCCAGCGCGATGGTTCCCTCACCGCCAAGGTCAAGGAATCGCTCGATATGGGCGGATAGGTCGTCAAAGCTCACCTCGTCAGCGCTCCACGCGTCATCGCGGACGAATCCCGTGCAGTAGTTGAGTCCCACGATGCCGTCCATGTCCCTGATGGCGCGGAACTGGTCGTCGGTCAGGTTGCGCCTGTGGCCACAGACGGCGCGCAGGTTTGAGTGAGAGGCGGCAAAGGGCCTTCGGATGACCTTCACGAGGTCCCAGAAGCCCTCGTCATTGAGGTGCGAGACGTCAACCACGATCTTTCGGTCTTCGAGCGCGCGCACGACGTCCCGTCCAAAGGAGGAGAGTCCCGCAGAGGTGTCGTGTCCGCTGGCGATGGTGTTTGGCCCATTCCAGGTGAGGGTGACCATCTTCACGCCGTCCTGTGCCCATTCGTCGACGACATCCAAGTCCGTGCCAACGGGCGAGCCGTTCTCTATGGTGAGAAGCGCCGCGACCTTGCCCGCGCTAAGCACCTCGTCCAGCTGGCGGGCATCGCGAACCCGCTCTACCGCTTTAGGATGTGCGGCACACTGCGCAAAGAAGTAGTCGCGCACGCGCCGATAGAACGACAGCGGGTCGACGACGGGGTATCCCGTGAGATCATCGGGAACAAAGATGGCAAAGCACTGCGCCCATGCCCCGGCAGCCGCCATGCGCTGGGCATCAAGCGCAAGGTTGTTGTGTGAGAGGTCGCCGTCGGCGCACGCTGCCCTCTGAGCCCAAGGACCCGCGTTGTGCATGGCAAGGGCATCGAGGGTGTCGCAGTGAAGGTCAAAGACGCGTGTCTGAGGCATGGTTCGTCCCGTCTTTTGCGTGGGTTGGTCTTGCCGCATTATAGCGACAGCGCGGCGGGGCTGCGAAGGCCCATGCGCCCAAACGCTACAATGATACAAACGTCAACTGCGTGCAGAGGTTCCCATGAACGAGATAAAGCTCATCCTGACCGACATCGACGGCACGATCTTGCCCTACGGCAAGAAAGTGGTCCCACCACGGACCATCGCAGCGTTCCATGCGGCCTTGGATGCGGGGATTCACGTGGGGCCTGCCACGGGGCGCGGCTATACGTGGGTGCCACCGTTCTTTGGAAACGACCAGGACTGTGTGTCGACGTGCATTGCCACCAACGGAAGCGAGGTCTTCCTCGACGGAAAGAAGATTCGCGAGTCTCATCTGGATGTGGCGGCCTTGCGGGAGGTGGCGGCGCGTCTTCACGAGGTTGACGGGGCGGGCCTTATCACCTTCGACGGTGGTACGCCCCTTTTGTGCGAGGGGTCGGTCGAAGACTTGGCGCTGGCTTTTCCAGCGTACGCACAAGCGTGTCGGCAACTGAGCCATGTTCCCGACACGGCGCCCATCAAGGCAAACCTCTTCTGTGGGAGCCTGCCCGCCGCCGCATACGAGGAGCTTATCGTTGCCCTGCACGAGGCGGTCCCCGCGCTTGACTTTGACATTCCCCAGCCCGGCTTTGCCAACGTCATGCCCCATGGGTCAAACAAGGCAACTGCCATCGACGTACTTGCCGAGGCACTTGGCATCGCCCTCGATCAGGTGGTGGTCTTTGGCGACAACGGTAACGACGTCTCGATGCTTTCGCATGTGCCTCACTCCGTGGCCGTGGCAAACGCCTCCGATGAGGCGCGCGATGCCGCGAGGTGGCATATCGGGCATTGTGACGACGAGGCAGTGGCTGAGGCCGTGGAGGCGCTCGCTCAAGGAGAATGGCCATTCACAAAATAGCATTATTATCCGTCGCAATCTGCAAAGAATGTGCAAATGCTGACTTGTTAATGCTTCAATAGAAAACATATTGACACACTAATGTGCAATAATAATTTGGATATAGCCTGAGGACGGGACTTCACGTGCTCTTTTCTATATATGACATCAACGTGGTACTGAGCATCTTGTGCGCAGCATTCAGCACCGTTGGTCTCTTCTGCATTCTTCTCTTCTCGCAGCCTGCCCAGCGCTCTGCAAGTTGGTATCGCCGTAACATCTCGCTCATGTTTGTCTTCAACATGATAGCTGCCCTTTCAAATGCAGTGGCGGCCATCATCCGTGGCGTGATGACTTTGGAGGGTTGGATAGGGATACATCTGGGCATATCCTTGACCTTTGCGTCGTTCTTCCTTTTGGCAGGTGCCTTTACCTCGTACCTCTGTGCGCGTCTTGAGCCTGCAAGCAATGACCTCGACTGGTGGGGAAGCCTTGTGTGGGCCATCTGTGGCGTAGGCGTTGCCTTGACGGTGGCAGGGCTCTTCTTTACGGTTGATCCTGCCACCAACTACTATTCGGTCTCCGACAAGTTCTGGATTTCGCAGTTGCTCGCCCTCGTCATTCAGATTGGGAACCTCTGCGTTCTTCTCTCAAAGAAAAAGAGCGTGGGCAGCCAGACCTTCTTCAGCATGCTGGTCTGCATCATGCTCTCTATTGCCGCGTTCTTTGCGCAGATGTTCGCCAGTGGGCTCAATCTCGTGCAGCTTGCGATGACCGCATCGCTCATGATCCTGTTCGTCGACCTTCAGACGTTTCTTGCCCAGAACATGGCGCAGCAGCAGGAGATCCTCGCGCAGCGTGAGCGCGAGCTCTCGGACAGTCGCGTCCAGATCATGGTGTCTCAGATTCAGCCGCACTTTCTGTACAACACGCTCGACTCCATCTACTACCTGTGTGGCAAGGATGCCATGCGTGCACGAGAGACGGTCAGTAGGTTTGCAGACTATCTGCGCATGAACGTGCGGTCTCTAGGGACGACCAGCCCGGTACCTTTCACCACGGAGCTTGACCACGTCCTCAACTACATAGAGCTCGAGCGGATGTCGTCCGACGACACGATTGCCTTTGAGCAAGACATTCAGACGACCAACTTCATGCTTCCCGCGCTGTCGTTGCAGCCCGTGGTGG
>JAFUBJ010000336.1 GCA_017460265.1 Atopobiaceae bacterium
GAGAAGCTTGCGGTGTGCCCTGCATGTGCGTACTCCTTGAGCAAGGTGCGAACGGACCGATACAGGATGCGCCCGTACGTGTCAGAAAGCACCAGGTAGTTTCCCTGCCCTTCGCTTCGCATGGTTCTGGCGACGGGGTTGTCCTGAGCGAGGAAGTCTTGAAAGACCCCCGAAGAGAACAGGGCCGGGCGCAAGCAGAGCACGACGACTATTGCCTCTTGGTCAGTTGCCACGAGGCCATGATGGCATGACGGGGGAGCCAGAAGAAGGCTGTCGGACAGCAGATGGACCTCCTGCTTTCCAATACGAGCCAATGCATGGCCTTCCATGACGTAGGTGAGCTCGTGATAGGGCCGAGGACCATAGGGGGTGTCGCGCAGCATCCGATGCGCCACCATAAACACGTCATCGGCGGGAAGCTCTGCAAAACCGCCGCCGACCACTTCATCAAACAGCTCGTCATTGCCAGCCACTGTGTTGAAGCGGTCGAAGAGGGGGAGTTCTGCGTAAGAGGTAGTCTTCATGAGAAACCTTAGAAAATCACCCATATACCTTCATTGTACATCCTACTAAATAACGTGATAAACAGCATAATAAGGTTACTGGAAACGCAGCCAAGAGTTGCGAAATCTTAGCAAAAGGAGTCCACCATGCTTCACGTTCGTCTGTTCTGCGGTGCCGGAATGTCCACGAGCTTGCTTGCGAGGAAGATGCAGGACTACGCCCAGGAGAAGGGCATCGAGGTGCTGGTTGATGCCCGCTCCGTCACCGAGATCCGCGGAGCGACCCCCGAGCAGCTGCGCGAACTCGACTGCGCTCTGCTCGGACCGCAGGTCGCCTTTGAGCGCAAGCTGCACGAGCCCGCGTTCCAGAAGGCCGGCGTGCCCTTTGACGTCATCCCCATGCAGTGGTACGGCATGGTGCGCGGCGACCTGGTGATGCAGAGGGCCCTCGACATGATTGCCGAGGCCAAGGGCGAGTAGCAGCGTCAGCTATCCACCGTACACGGGGTGAAGAGACAGAGCATGGAGCGCGAATGGGCTGGCAAGTGGATCGAGCCGAAACAAGAGTTGGTGACCGAGGAGCCAGAGTTTTCGCTGGCGCAGATGTTTGGCGGAGCGCCACTTCCGCCGCAGACGCCGGTTGAGGAGCGGTTGCACCCCACGAGGCTGCTGCGGCGTGAGTTCGAGACGTGCGGGCAGGTGGCACGCGCGACGCTACACATGACGGCGCGCGGGCTCTACCAGGCTTTTATTGACGGGGCATCCGTGACTGATGCCGTGCTGCTGCCTGGCTTCACCTCGTATCACAAGGACTTGCGCTACCAGGAGTTTGACGTGACAGCGCTGTTTGCCGAGCCAGGCACTCACGTGTGGGCCGCCGAGCTCGCAGACGGCTGGTGGGCAGGACGCGTTGCCGTACAGGGACAATCAGCCCAGTGGGGCGATCGTCTCCAGCTGCTGGGCGAGCTCGAGCTCGTCTATGCTGACGGCTCGTGCGAGGTCGTGGGCACGGACGGGCGCTTTGTTTCTGCACCTGGCTCGCGCGTGTATGCTGACATCCAGATTGGCGAGAAGCGCGACCTGCGTCTGGAACAGGATGGCTGGATGCTGCCAGGGTTCGACGCCGCCGCGTGGACGCCCGTAACCGTGACGGACGAGGTGCCTGGCGCGGGCGAGCCGGCTATCCTGCCCCAGGAGGCGCCGCTCGCCCGGGTGCAGGCAAAGCTTGCGCCTGCAGGTTGGTGGCGCGAGGACGACGCGATTGTGGTGGACTTTGGGCAGGTCATCGCAGGTCGCGTGGCGCTGGAATGCCTGCTGGGCGATGGCCAGGAGCTGACGCTGCGCCACGCCGAGGCGCTGGACGTGGATGGCCGCTTCTTTGATAACATCGTGGGCCGCAACAAGGATCAGCGCGACGTGTTCGTGGGCCGTGGACGCACCGAGCATCTGGAGCCCGCCTTTACCTTCCATGGGTTTCGCTATGTGCGCATCGAGGGCTGGGACGAGACGCTTCAGGGCTCGTTTGACCCTTCGCGCATTGTCGCCCACGCCATCTGGGTCGACATGCCGCGCACGGGCCGTATGGTCACGAGCAACGCGCGTCTCAACCACCTGCTGGAAAACGTGCTGTGGAGTGCCCGCGGCAACCTTATCAACGTGCCTACCGACTGCCCGCAGCGCGAGCGTATGGGCTGGGTGGGTGACGCCCTCATCTTTGCTCCGACGGCCGCTTTCTTCTACGACGTGGGCGCGCTCATGCGCCAGTGGCTCGCCTC
>JAFUBJ010000032.1 GCA_017460265.1 Atopobiaceae bacterium
CACGGCATGGTGCTGAACTACGGGCAGGGCGCGGACCCCGACCCCGCTTTGGGAACCGGTTCAGTCATGCAGGACAAGGGTGGCCTCTACCACCTCTTCTATACGGGTCACAACGACACGGGCAACGGTGGAAAGGGCAAGGAGTGCGTCATGCACGCCACCAGCACAGACCGCGAGAACTGGACCAAGGACGCGGAGCCGCTGTTCTTTGCACCCGACGGCTACTCCAAGGACGACTTCCGCGACCCCGAGGTCTTCTGGGTAGACGAGGAACAGTGCTACTGGCTGCTTATTGCCGCGCGCAACGAGGAGCTGGGCGGTCTGGTGCTCAAGTACACCTCGACCGACCTTGCCAATTGGCAGCTCGAGGGTCCCATGTTTGCCCCCATGGCGCAGTACATGTGCGAGTGCCCCGACCTGTTCCGCTTGGGGGACAAGTGGTACCTCACCTACAGCTGGGACTGCGTGACCTACTATGCGATGAGCGACTCAATGTATGGTCCCTTCGTTCCTCCCAGGGACAACATCCTTGACGGCAAGGGTCTTACCGAGGGTGCCGGATTCATCTTCTATGCCGGCAAGACCGCAGTGAAGGATGGCCACACCTACCTCTGCGCCTGGATCGGACAGCCCGGACTTAGCTCCGACTCCGGCATCTACCAGTGGGCGGGCAACGTCATGTTCCACGAGCTTGTGCAGCAAAAGGACGGGATCCTTGGCGTGAAGGCGCCCGAAGTGTTTGGTGAATACTTCACCGTCGACAAGCCGGTAACCTTTGGTGCGGTTCATGGTGAAGTCAAGGGCAACGGCAACACCATCAACCTCGCTGCGGATGACGAGTCCTTCTCTCTGGCAGATTTGGGGACTAGGCCGGCATCGATGACGCTCGAGTGCGACGTGAAGATGGATGAGGACGGATGTGTCGGCTTTGCCTTTGGCGGTAGCGAAGGTGACGAGACCTGGACGGCACTCTGCCTTGACGGGCGGAGGGACCAGCTGCACTTTGAGGGCTATCAGATCACTGATCTCAGGACGATGGAGCCCGGGTCAATCACCCGGTTTGACTTTGACCGTAACTCCACGCACCATGTGAAGTTGGTGTGCGAGAACGAGATCGTCGTCCTCTACATTGATGACATGAAGGCGCTTGGCTCCCGCATCACCCACTCCACGGGAGGTTCGCACATTGGTGTCTTTGCCGATGGATGCAATGCAAGCTTCAGCAACATCACCATGACGCTTCCCGCATAGTACGAGGTAGCGCAAACGAGCTCTCCCATGGGGAGCGACGGGATTTTCCTGTCGCTCCCCATTTTGTGTTCCCTAGCAGATTGCCCTGTACGTCCCTAATCTGGTGAAGGCCAAAGAAAGAACTGGCTCTTGGGGAGTGCGAGCGTGAATCTGCCATACTGGAACGCGGCGTGTGAGCCCCTAGGGAAGAGGGTATACATGATCAAGGCGGCATTCTTTGACGTTGACGGAACGCTACTCTCGCACACGAGCAACAGCGTCCCTGCCAGCGCATGACAAGCGCTTGATCGCTTGCGCCAACAGGGCTTGATGGTTGGCCTGGCAACGGGGAGGAGCCAGGCGGAGCTTGACGAGCTTCCCCTTGACGGGCTGACGTTTGATGCGCTGCTGCTGCATAACGGACAGATGATCCTGGATGGGAAGGGCAACTACATTGCCGGAAACCCCTTGGGAGGGGAGGCCCTTGAGCGGGTCCTCGCGCTCTTCGAGGCGCGCGAGATACCCGTTGTGCTGATCGAGCGGGAACGCACCTACATCAGCTTCGTCAACGACGACGTGGTACGGGCGCAGGCCGACACCCATACCTCGGTCCCTCCCGTCGGCGTCTACGAGGGGGCAACGGTGATTCAGGCCATGGCGTATGTGGACGAGTCCAAGACCGAATGGCTTCGCCGCATGTTGGTGGGTTGCGACGTCACGCGCTGGCATGCGAAGGCGGTGGACATCAACGCTCCCTCTCCAGGCGGCAAGGCCGATGGCCTGATGCGCTGGTGCAAGGCAAATGGCGTTGACCTTTCCGAGGTAGTCACCTTCGGCGATGCCGAAAACGACGTGACCATGCTTCGTGCCGCGGGGGTGGGCGTGGCCATGGGCAATGCGGTCGAGGAGGCCAAGGAGGCTGCCGATTTCGTGACTGCCGACATCGACGATGACGGCGTGTGGAACGCTTTGGAGCTTTTGGGGCTGAGCTGACGTTCAGGGCGCTGTCCTCTTTTGACAAAATGCGCAGTGATTTTCGAATTATTGACCACCCTTAAATTGGGCAATTACATGGCGTTTATTGATGTCACAATGGTCCTAAATCCACAAATAATGGTCAGCTTTTGGAGGACGGCATGAGAATTGTGCGTATGCAGGTCAACCACATCACCAATCCGCTCGGTTTTGACCTGGGGGAGCGGCCGACGTTTTCCTGGGTCGTTGAGGAAGCGACTGGCAAGCGCGCCGAGTCGTCTCGCGTGGTCGTGACCAGTGGTGACAAGGTCGTCGTCGACAGCGGCTGGGCTGACCTTGATGCCAAGGCCTGCGCGCTTGACGTGTCGCTCGAACCGCGCACTCGCTATGAGTGGACCGTTTCCGTGCGTTCAGACGCGGGTGAGGAGGCCACGAGCGATGTTGCCTGGTTCGAGACGGCAAAGATGGACGAGCCCTGGGCTGCCCAGTGGATCACCTGCGATTACGCCGAGCCTCGCCACCCGGTGTTTGGAAAGCGCATCGAGCTTGCGGCCGGTAAGGAGGTTGCCTCTGCGCGTCTCTACATCGTGGGTCTGGGCGTGTATGAGGCATGCCTTGGCGGAAGGCGCGTGGGCGACGAGTACCTTGCCCCCGGCACGCATGCCTACGACCAATGGCTGCAGTACCAGACCTATGACGTGACCGACCTTGTGGCTGACGGCGCCGAGCTTTCGGTGGCGCTTGGCCACGGATGGTACTCGGGCCGCTTTGGCTTTGTCCTCTCAGACGAGGGCTTCTATGGCAACGACTGGCGCCTCATTGCCGAGCTGCGTGTTTGGTATGCCGACGGTTCTGAGCAGGTCATGGGCACGGACGACAGCTGGCAGGTGACCCGCTCCAACGTGACCTTCTCCAACATCTACGACGGCGAGCACGTGGACGACACGCTGCCCGCGCTGCCTGCGGTGCCAGCTATGCTGCTGGATGCCCAGGAGGCGGCGGAAGCTACCGCCAAGCTGCATGCTCGCCTGTCTCTGCCCGTGGTGGCGCATGAGACCTTCTCGCCCATGCTTGTCCGTACGCCGGCGGGGGAGTGCGTGCTCGATTTGGGCCAGAACATCGCGGGAACCTTCCGTCTGCGCGGACAATGGCCTGCCGCCGCTCGTGTGCACGTGCAGCTGGGCGAGCTGCTGCAGGACGGCAACTTCTATCGCGACAACCTGCGCACGGCCCGTGCCGAGTACTGGTATGTGAGCGATGGCGAGCCACACCTGCTGGAGCCGCACTTCACGTTCTATGGCTATCAGTATGCGAAGGTCGAGGTTGACGGTCTCGCGCCGGCCGACTTTGACCCCGCAGACTTCACGGGCGTTGCGCTCTACTCTGACTTTGACTCCGAGCGCGGCCGCATCACCACAGGTAACGCCAAGGTCAACCAGCTCGTGAGCAACGCGCGCTGGGGCATGCGCGACAACTTCCTGGATACCGCGACAGATTGCCCACAGCGCGACGAGCGCATGGGTTGGACGGGCGACGCCAACGTCTTTTCCGGAACGGCGCTGCGCCTGGCCGCCCCATACGCCTTCTATCGCAAGTACCTCTACGACATGGCGCTTGAGCAGGCAGCGCATGACGGCCAGGTGACGGCCACGGTGCCGTCGTTTGGTTCGCAGTTTGGCAACGGTACCGCCGTGTGGGGTGATGTCACCTGTCGCATCCCATGGAACATGTACGAGGTGGACGGCGATCCCTCGATTCTTGCGGAGCACTATGACGCCATGCGCGGCTGGGTGGACTGGATCGAGCGTCTCGACGGTGACGGGCACATCTGGGGCAAGGTGTTCCAGTTTGGCGATTGGCTCGCTTTGGACGACCCGGTGCCTGGCGGTGTCATGGGCGGCACGGACACGGGGCTCATTGCCTATCTCTGCTGGTGGGACAGCACCATGACGGTGGCCGCCGCCGCTCACGTGCTGGGCAGAGATGAGGATGAGGCGCACTATCGCGCGCTGGCGGATCGCATCGGCGCCTGGCTCAATGACGAGTACTACACAGCCACAGGACGCTGCGCCGTCAACACGCAGACCGCCTATGTCCTTTCGCTTTGGTACGGCTTTGGCAACCGCGTATGGAGCGCGGCACAGCTGCGCCGTCTGCTGCAGGAGAACGGAGGCAAGCTCAAGACGGGCTTTGCCGGGACGCCGCTTTTGTGCCCCGTGCTCTCGCAGAACGGACTTGACCGTGAGGCCTACGACCTGCTCCTGAACGAGGGCTATCCTGGTTGGCTCTTTGCCGTCAACCTTGGGGCCACCACCGTCTGGGAGCGCTGGAACTCGCTGGATGCCGACGGGCACATCACCGGCATCAACATGAACTCCATGAACCACTACAGCTATGGCTCCATCGTGGAGTGGCTCATGAGCTATGCCGCGGGCCTCAACCCGGCTGCGCCGGGCTATGCCCAGGCGACGGTTGCCCCGCATGTGGACTGGCGCCTGCGCTCCTGTGCGGCAGAGATGGATACCGCTGCGGGTACCTATGCCGCAAGCTGGGAGTGCGTGGACGAGACGCACTTGCGCTTGTGCGTGACGGTGCCCTTTGGTGGAGAGGCGATAGTCACGCTGCCCTTTGCGGACGAGGCGGCATACGAGGCGCTTGGTGGCCACGTGCTTTCGGCGGGCTCCTATGAGGTGTGCTACGAGACCGCCCGTCCCCTTCGCCGTGTGCCGAACGTGGACTGGACGGTGGCGCAGCTGCTGGATGATCCTGCGGTTGCGAACGCCGCGCGCCCCTTTGTGGACGGCTTCGACTTCTGCATGAACAGTGCCGATCCCACCAAGACCCTGCGCGAGCTTCAGGCAGAGGGCCTGGGCCAGAACCGCAAGATGACGGTGGACGAGCTCGAGGCTTGCGACGCCGCGCTGCGCGAGCTTGCCGACTAGTGACCTTTTGAACAGGTACCCGTCCCCTGTTCACGTCACTTACCTCTGCATGAAGTTGAGAATGCCCTCTGCTGCCGTGTCGATGAGTACGTCGGCGTGGGCATGCATCTCGGCGGGTGACGAGTTGAACGTGTAGGCCACGTCTGCGGCGTCAAGCAAGGGCAGGTCGTTGAAGGAATCGCCCATGCCTGCGGTGAGGCCGGCGCCATAGTATTCGGCTGCGCGCCGAAGGCCCGTGCCCTTGGAACAGCCCGCGGGAACCACGTCAATGCTCGCGAGGTTCACGTAGGCGGTGACAAGACCGGCGTAGCGCTCGTTCTCAAGGGCTGCCGCCTCCTGAGCGATCTCGATGGTCTCCGTCTCCATGGCGTATCCGTAGAAGGGCCCCTCGATATCATCGAACGAAGAGGTGATGCACAGGGGCCATTCGGTGCTGTCGGTAAAGCTCCAGTAGTCCTCGGCAGCACAGACAAGCGCCTGCTCATGAACTACGGCCATAGGGGAGAGGGTGCGATATAGGTCGTGGGCAAGCTCCCGAGAGATGGTCTTGCTCCAGATGAGCTGCCGGTCGCGGTCCCAGATGGCAGCGCCGGTGGTGGCGATGTAGAAGTCAAACGTGAAATCGAGGCCGGGAGCAGCGTCGGTCTGGCGGGTGAGGCCAAAGAGGGGCCTTCCGGTGCATACGCCAAAGAGGCCGCCCTGTGCCTGGAAGTCGAGGATGGCTTGCGTGTCGGTGGGGTTGACGAGATAGCGGTCATCGGTGCCCCAGAAATGGAGCGTTCCGTCAAAGTCGCTGGCAAAGAGCTTGGTCATGATGTCTCCCGTGGCTTGTGTCGTATCATCTCATGATATGCCATGAGATACGTCCCCATTGTTTTTCCCAAGGTGGTACGACCGTCTTCTTCGAACTGTACATTTACTTTGGCTTATTCGGCCTCTTCTGGGGAGGAATGGGTGAGTTCAAATAAATGTACAGTTCTTTCGAAACTGATGCCTCACAACTGTACATTTACTTTCAGATATCCGATATTTGATAAATAAATGCGAAAAGAAGAAAATAAATGTACAGTTATGAAGTATTGTCGCGGAGGACAGTGCGATGGAGTTTACACTCTGTGGGTTATCGGCCCTTTCGGTTTTACGAGAGCTGCGCAAACGAAGGACTCTTGACATCTCCCATGCGCGACGAGTCAATCTGTCGGCACCCCTTTTGGCCGAGAAGGGAAAGAAACCTCGGAAGGCTATTGCCCAGTTTTTGGAGGGCTACTCCTGTATTGAGGGTTTTTCGCCTAAGCATCCGTTGCACATCGCAGTGCCCTCGCCAAAAGACCGTCCTCGTGTCAAGGATGTCGTGTGCACAGTCTATTCAGGCGGCCTTCCCGATGGGGCTTTTATAGACATCGGAAACGGGCTTGCCATGAGCAGCCCGGAGCTTTTGTTTATCGAGCTGGCAAACGTGATGTCGTCAGAGGTCCACCTTTTATTGGGTATGGAACTCTGCGGCACGTATGCACGCGACTCAGTGGACCCACGCAACGGTGAAGTTGCGTATCAGGTGCCTGCCGTGACAAGTGTTAGCAAGCTGCGAGCCTTTGTGGAGTCATGCTGGCACGTGAACGGAATGGGTAGGGCAAAAGCTACTTTGGAATGGCTACAGGATGGAGCGTGGTCTCCGATGGAGGCCATTCTCGCGATGCTTGCCGTGCTCCCTGGAGCCATGCTCGGATATGACCTTTGGCCCGTAGATCTTAACAAACGCGTTGATGTGGGGGAGAACGCCGAGAAGGGCGAGCGTGTGCCCGACCTCGTGTTCAGAGGAACTGAAGTTGGGCTGAACTATGACGGGGAGGACCACCTTCCCCTGCAGGAGATTGTCGATGCGGCCATGCGGGTTGTGGCTTCACCCGGTGATGAGTCTTTGCAGAAGGAGCTTGAACAGGCCCTGCGCGACGCGCGTGATGGAGCCGTATCGGACAAGCGTCGCGATCGTGACCTTGGGGCGGCGGGGCTCACGGTGTTTGCGATGACCAAGGAAGATCTGTATGAGCGAGGCGGGCTTGACCGTCTCATGATGCAGGTCATAGATGCAATCGAGCGTTCCGGCAAGCGACGATTGAATAAACAGCGGATCATGCTGGAGAGCAAGCTTTTGTCTGAGATGCGCCAGGAGCTGATATGGTCTCTGTTGCCTGGCAAGGTGGGCCATGAGCATGCCCCGGTTTACGCAGAGCTGATGAAGCCAAATCCTGACCCGGCGCGCTATCAGCGGAAGGCGCGCCTTGTCGATGGCTCGTGGAAGATTAGTCAGGAGGAACGCAGCGAGATACCCACGTACGAAGTGTACTTTTGACGGCGGTTATCTGGGCTCTGTGAGAGGAGCTCGGAAGATTGCGCCAGCGTGTACACTTCGCCGAGGGCGTGGGGTTGGGAAGTGTACATTCCAGCGAGGTAATTCGGCCTCTACAAGAAGAGCTCGAATAACCTCGCCAGAATGTACACTTCTTGCAGAGCGGAGAAGGAAGGGTGGAACATGCGCTACTTTACGGCTGACCTGCATCTGGGTGATAAGACCATCGCGCGATGGCGGGGGTTTGGCGATGACCTTGCCGCACATGACGCCATGATTCTCCAACGCCTGAATGAGCGTGTCGGGTCCGATGACGAGCTGTGGCTTCTTGGCGACCTCTGCACGGCGCGCGTGGACGACGTCACGGCCATGCGCAACGCCATCGCGTGCAACACCGTGCACGTGATCGTGGGCAACCACGACTCACGCTCAAAGTTCGTTACCTGCGGTCTGTTCGCGTCAGTCGAGTACTACGGCGAGGTTGGCCGCTACAAGCGCGACGGCTACAAGTTTGTGATGAGCCACTATCCCATGCTCGATTGGGATCGCGCCTACCATGGCTCGTTCATGCTGCATGGTCACATCCACAGCTTGCCGGCAAATGCGGGGGAAGGTGCAGAGCGCGCGCCGCTTGACGCGCATAATGGCGGCATGGGCATGCGCGGCTACAACGCCTGGAATGCCGAGCACGGCGTCCGGCGCTTTGACGTGGGTGTAGACGCCAATGGTTACGCGCCAGTCAGTGCCGAGGAGATTCTTGCGGCCCTTCCGGGCGACGAGCAGTGGAGCGAGATGCACCACGGCCTCCCCGTTGACTGAGTGGGGCTGTAACATAAGGGACCGAGAGAATCGGGTGGGGCCCGTCGGGCTCCACCCGATTCATTTTGGCCGTAACTTGCCTTACAACCCCAACTACCTGCGGTTTTATGACAGCGTATGGTATAATTGCAGGTAGGAGGTGGTGTCTGTGGGTGACGTCC
>JAFUBJ010000337.1 GCA_017460265.1 Atopobiaceae bacterium
CCATAGAGCTCACAAGCGAGGTCGACAAGGGGTCAACCTTCCGGGTGCTTCTGCCACTCGCCTAAGTGAGATGTAGAGAAATTAACCTAATCTAACTTTTTTCCGATTTGCTCTTGCTTTTATGGTCGGAGTAAGTAAACGATAGTTAACTTCTTGCGAGGGACCCTCTCCCCCACAAAACAGAACGGGCACAGCCCAGCTAGAGGACGCGCATCCCCCCATTGGCGCGTCCTCTGTTGCTGTGCAAAGACCTATTTTTCTCCACCCTCACCTCAGATACCTCCCACTTGTCGTTTGGGCACGTAGTGGGCAGACCTCCCTCGCTATGATGGTCAATGGAAACAACCATGCCCCGAGGTAAGGAGGACCCATGTCGGCAATGTCTGACCTGATTCGAGCCCAGTTCAAGGAAGGCGACGACATCCGTGACGCCGGCCTGACCACACCGGAGGGAATCGAGCGCTTTGACGACATCTCCTATGGTCCCGACCAGCAGTGGAATGTCTTGGATGTCTACCGCCCCAAAGGCGCCGATACCCCTCTTCCCGTCATCGTCAGCATCCACGGCGGCGGCTGGGTGTATGGCGACAAGGAGCGCTACCAGTGGTACTGCATGGACCTTGCGCTGCGCGGCTTTGCCGTGATCAACTTCACCTATCGCCTTGCGCCTGAGTTCAAGTTCCCCTCGAGCATGGAAGACACCTGCGCCGTCTTTGACTGGATGCTCGCCCATGCGCAGGAGTACGGCTTTGACACCGAGCACGTCTTTGCCGTGGGCGACTCTGCTGGCGGCCACATGCTCGGCATGTTCTGCAACATGTGCACCAACCCAGATTATGCGGCACGGTTTGACTTTGCTCCGCCTGCAGGGTTTGTGCCCACGGCCGTGGCTCTCAACTGTGGTGCCTTCCAAGTTAAGGTGAGCGACGATCCCACAGACCTCACGAGCGCCCTCATGGGAGACTACCTCCCCGAAGGCGGAAGCAAACGAGAGCTCGACACGATCAACGTAGTCTCTCACGTCAGGGCAGACTTCCCGCCGGCATTCATCATGACCTGCGACGGCGACTTCCTCCACGACGAGGCCGAGCCCCTCGCAAAGCTCCTGCGCGAGCTGAAGGTCATTCATGAGCTGCACGTCTATAGCGGCATTGGCGAGCAGCTCCCCCACGTCTTCCACTGCAACATGAAGAGCGAGGACGCACGGCACTGCAACGACGACGAGTGTCGTTTCTTCAAGCGCTTCCTGTAATCACAGCGAGTGCGCCCAGGGGGCTACCCCCAGGGCGCACTCGCACGCTCATCGGTCGGCAGCTCTCTGATAAACTATTTCTCCTTATGTTTGCGCGTGCACAGCACGGTCGGTGAGGAGAGACATATGGCGACGGATGTCAAAGATCCCACGTTTGAAGAGGAGCAGAAGCACCTCTCCGAAACCTATGCCACCCTGCTCGCCATGCGCGACAGCCTGAGCGAGGAGCTCGAGGTCAAGCACAAGGGCATCGCGCAGGACCTCATCGACATGAGCGAGGAGATCACCCTCGACTTCGTTGGTGCGGACGAGACGATGGAGACCCTTGCCGCCATCGAAACGCTCAACAGCGTCATCGACACCTACAACCAGTACCATGACTACACCGTTGACAAGGTCCGTCGCATCCTGCTGCTGCTCATGCAGCCCTACTTCGCCAAGGTTCGTCTGCAGATGCGCCCCGGCCGCCCGGCTCGTGACGTCTATATCGGCGCTGCAGGCGTCACCGACGACCACAAGCGCCCGCTCATCGTCGACTGGCGCAGCCCCGTTGCCGAGACCTACTACAACCAGCAGATGGGAGAGACCTCCTACCTGGTGGACGGCAAGGTGCGCACCGTCAACCTCGAGCTTCGTCGACAGTTTGACATCACGCGCGACGTCCTCAACATGTACTTCGACACCACCGTCGCCATCCAGGACTCGCTTCTGCTCGGAGCGCTCAAGCGCCATCACACAGAGAAGCTCCAGGCAATAACCGCCACCATCCAGCGCGAGCAGAACGCCATCGTTCGCCATGATGACGTGCCCGCATTGCTCGTCAACGGCATTGCGGGAAGCGGCAAGACGTCCGTCATGCTGCAGCGCATCGCCTTCCTGCTCTACCGCCAACGCGAGACGCTCAGCCCCAGCCAGGTCTACCTGTTTACGCCCAACTCCGTCTTTGAGAGCTACATAGACACGGTCCTGCCGTCGCTGGGCGAGTCAAACCCGCAGACCTTCACGTGGGCAAGCTTCATGGAGGCGCAGGGGCTTTCTGAACGCTCTGACGGCGCCATGGTCAGCCCTGACGAGCTGCGCCACCTTGAGGAGCTCGTGGGCGGCATCACGCTCGAGGAAGACGACCTCAGGGGCATCTCGGTAGAGGGAGTCTCGCTCCTCAAGCCAACACAGGTCAAGGCGTCAGTCAACAAGTTCAGCAAGTTCCCCGTGGGGCCGCGTCTTGCCGCCCTGGTCAAAGACGACCTGCACGACAAGCTCGAGCGTCGCTTTGCCCAGCTCGCAAAGGACGATGAGCTTCAGGAGGAGCTGCTCGAGCTTGACATGGACGACCAGATAGAGATCTTTGGCCGCACCATAGACGCCCCCGACGAGGAAGAGCTCGAGCGCTACACCGAACAGTATGCACGCCACCTGTATGGAAGCGCCCACGACCAGGTCGAGCGAGGCACCTGGCTGCGCATTGACCGCATCGGCATGCGCATGCTTGGCGTCAAGGCACTCAGCGCCGCCGAGTGGCTCTACCTCAAGCTGCTCATCTGCGGCCCTTCGGAGCGCGACGCACGCTACGTGATGATCGACGAGGTGCAGGACTACACAATCACCCAGCTCATGGTGCTCGTCCGCTACTTTCCTCGTGCGCACTTCCTGCTGCTGGGAGACCAGCAACAAGCCATTCGCGAGCACACGGCAACCTTTGACCAGATCAAGGACCTCTTTGCCCAATCGCATGGAGGCATCGAGGAGTGCCTGCTGCGCACGAGCTACCGTTCTTCTCCCGAGATCACGGCCCTCTTCGCGTCACTCCTTGACGAACACGACCGCATCAACCTCAGCTCGGTCAGACGCCCTGGCATCGACCCACACATTGAGTCGTACGACGACAGGGATGCCTACCTCGACGCGCTCCGCTCGTCAGTCCGCCAGGCGCATGAAGACGACGGACTCACCGCCATCATCACGGCAGACAAGTCGCGACGCAGCTGGCTGCATCGTCAGCTGGGAGACTCCGTCAAGTCCATCCACAAGGGAGATGCGCTACCAAAGGACGGTGTGGTCGTCATGGACCTCGCCTTGGCAAAAGGGCTCGAGTTTGATCACGTCATCATTCCAGACACCCAAGAGGAGGTCTACCCGGACACGCCGCTGGCGCGCAGACGCCTCTACACGGCCATCAGCCGTGCCATGCACCGCGTCACGATCTTCTCGCAAGGTACACTCACGCCGCTGCTCGCACACTAGACGCGCGGAACGCATAGCGTCCCGCGCGGTTCTAGACACCAAAGGTTCTAGACATCGAACATGCCGCCTAAGGCGTCGCGCACGCGCATGTAGTCACTCCGGGAATCCAGCTCGCCACGAACCTCTTCGGCCAGGCTGATCTCATCGGTGATGACAACGTCAATCCCCGTGTCAAGGAACTTGGTGAGTCCATCCTTGGTGTTGACCGTCCAGACACCAGCCTTCTTTCCTGCGTTGTGCAAATCGACGATGCGGTTCCGCGTCGCAGACTCCTCTTCCATCAACACATAGTCGCACTTCATGTTGGTGATGTCACCAAAGCCCACAAAGATGAGGACGCCCGTCTCAAACTCTGGATAAGTCTCCTCGGCATACTTGATGACTTCATAGTCAAGCGAGATGAGCGCAACATCATCCACGCAGTTGCGCTCACGGCAGAGCGCCACCACGTCATCAACCATCTGCTTGTCGGCGGTCGCGCCCTTGAGCTCTATGAACAGAATCTCCTTCCCCACCGTGATGTCCAGCATCTCCTCAAGCGTGGGGACCTGCAGGAACTCGCCAGAACCCGTGGTGTCCTTGAGCGCGATGCTGCGGACCTCCTCAAGCGTCATGTCCTTTGGCGCGCGATCAACGCCCGCCAAGCGCCTGAAGGTGTCATCGTGATTGATGATGTAATGGCCATCTTTGGTGCGATGGATGTCTGTCTCACTCCCCAGGCACCCGTGCTCGATGGCAACCTCAAGGCCTTCGAGCGAGTTTTCGGGGGCAAGAACGCCGCCCGTTCTGTGAGCCACGATGCCAGGGGGATCCATGATGAACAGCTTGTCAAAGAACGCGGCGCAGGTAAAGGAGGCGATCACGAAGACAAAGGCAACGACCACCATGTTTGCGATCTTGAGAAGGTACTTATGATGCTTGTCTCGCGCTGGCCAAAGCTCTCTCACATCGCGGGTGTACTCCCAATAGCACCTCGTAAAGCGAAGCATGATGTAGGAGCTGCTCAGAAGCGCAGAGAACGAGACGAGGTACCCCCCAAAGAGAACCGAGAAGACGCTCGCAATCCGATATTGGAAGAGCTCAAGTTGTCCCCCTTCCAGTTCCAATGCCTCGTCGAGGCTCAACGATCCAAGCGTCACCCCCTTGACGTTTTCCCACTGATTATCGAAATGGAAGGAAGGAATCACATCGGCAAGGACAATAAACAAAAGGAGCATGAGCGACCAGGCAGCAAACACGCCCAGCATGGTCTTGGCAAATCGCAGGCCATTTTTCTTGATGAGCGACATGGACTGCTTGCATGCCTCAAGGGGCGCCATTTCATCTACCAGAACGCCGTGTATGGCAAAGATATTCAAGATTCCCACAATGGCAAGGACAACAAGCACGGCACGGTACGCCGTCGCAGTCCACACGTTTGCAAAAATGACTTCACTTACAAAGTGGGGCACATACAGACTGCCCGTCGTGCTCACCGAAAAGCCCACGCCACAGAGCGGGGCGGCAAGAAGCACATAGGCAAGCATGAGAATGCCGATGGGGTTGAAGAACCGTCTAAGCGACTCGAATCCACGCCGTATGGTGCCAAACACCTGCGCCTTCCGCCCATTCAGGATGTCGTCGCACAAAAGAATCTGCGAGAAGAGCTCCGTAACCACAACGATCAGGAGCGCCCAGGCGCCCAAGACGATGACGAGGGGGCCACGCCAGCTTAGGAGGAAGCTCCCCGCATTGGCGGAGGTGAGCGTTGCATCCGCCGTCGACGCGATGTATTTGAAGATCCAGCCCATCAACGAGAGGGGAATGGCCGAGATAATCGCAGCGGCAACCTGAAAATTCCACAGCTCAGGTAGGGATTGGAAGGCAAGCCGAGAGAACCTCACCTGTTTGCGTTCCTCTTCCTTGAAGTGCCTTCCCTCACCGGATTTGTTAGACGCCATTGTTCATAGTCCTAAAGCATCATGCGCATGGCCACATGCGTCGTACTGTCATCAGAAAAGCCCAGGGAGCGGTAAAGCGGGTAGCCATCTTCTGTGGCATGCAGCTCAAGAACATCCAGCTGAAGCCGATAGGAATGCTCTATGAGCGTCCCCATGACTCGCCGAGCCAACCCCTGGCGCCTAAACGCAGGGTCGGTGTACACATTGAAGAGCACGCCCGTCTTTCCGTTGGGAAACCGCGGGCTGGGCGGCTTGTCCACCAGAAGCAACCAGGCGCAGCTCACAATGGTTCCTTCGTCATTTCGGGCAACAAACGCCATCAGGTCGCGACCAAGGTGAGCCGAGAAGTACTTGGGCAACTCCTCGCGCAGCTGCACCACTTGGTCATCACCGAGCGTGCCGAAATCATCGGAAAGATAGGCAAGACGAAGGCGGATGAGCTGGTTCATATCATCCAGCATCGCCTGCTCAAAGGACATGCCCATGGCTCGCCCTCCCCGTCCCGCTTGCTGCAGAAATAGCTATTGCAATTCGCAGAAAAGCATACCACGCAAACCCACGAGGCAAGGAGACGACGTTCGATCGCAAAGGATTAAGCGTTGTCAAGCACGTCGTTGCGGTTGATTTGAAGAAGAATCTGGTCGAGGTCAAAGGTGCCCACGAGGATGGCCTTCGCTTCTCCTCCGGCGATGACCACGATGCAACGACGGCTGGGAGGTATCACGGAACTTGACCACTTGAGCTGCTCAATCTCGTCATAGCGAATCGACCGCTTTGCACCCAAGAACGGCGTGACTTCAAGGTGGTCGTCATAGGTAGCCACGCGGTAGCGTCTGAGCGTCGCCCACATGACGAACATCACCAACACGAAGGAGAAGAAGAAGCCTTCCATGGTGAGCGCGCTCGCCTTGAAGACACCCACGCGGCAGAGCCAGCTCAGGACGAGCCCCAGAACACCCATGAACATCATCGCAAGCGTGATGGCACCGGTCAGTGCCGAAGAGATGACGTAGGTGTCGTGCTTGCTATGGTGACGTTCAGATAGACGCGTGCCCACGACCCATTCCATAACCATGGCATACACGGGAAGGATGGCAGAGGTCGCGGCAAAGACCCAGAAGGTCATGCAGCAACCACCCCCCTAACGGGCATAGGATTCCTTTCTTGATGCAGCGCTCTGCTCATACGCCTACGAAAACCCCAGTGACATCGATAATCTCTTATCCACCATACCTTCCACCTGCCTGTTTTCAGAGAAAAGGGCCGCATGCGGACAAATTGAGCCCGCACGCGGTCATATAAACAAGTCAAGCGGCTGGTAAATGCCAGTAAACGGTATCAATTATTTATCTAGAGTCTTTTCTCACCGAGCAAACTTGGCTACCAGGTGCTCAAGCAAGTCAACCGTCAGCTCAAGGCTGTGCACGGGAATAAACTCCCTGATTGAGTGCGCGTTGTACCCACCCGTTGCAATGTTGGGACAGGGGAGTCCTCGGAAGGTGAGCTGGGCGCCATCGGTGCCGCCGCGCACGGCAACGATGCTCGGCTCGATGCCCACCTCGCGGTTGGCCTCAAGCGCGTAGTCAATGAGCTGCGGGCAGTCGGCAAACTGCTCTGCCATGTTGCGATACTGCTGACGGATGTCAACCGCAACCGTTCCTTCGCCATAGCGCGCGTTCATGAAGGCGGCAATGTCGCGAAGCGTCTGCTGACGCCGCTCGAAGCTCTGCGCGTCAAAGTCACGAATGATGTAGGAAAGCGTGACTTCGCTCGCGCTGCCCGTGACCGAGATGGGATGGTAGAATCCCTCCCTTCCCTCGGTGTGCTCGGGACGCTCATGGGCGGGTACCAGTGCGTCAAACTCGCCTGCAAGGGTGATGGCGTTCACCATCACGTCCTTTGCGGAGCCCGGATGCACCATCACGCCCGTGATGTGCACGTTTGCCTGGCAGGCGCTGAAGCACTCATAGTTGAACTCCCCCAGCGCCTCGCCATCAACGGTGTAGCACCACGTTGCGCCAAAGCGCTCGAGGTCGAGCAGCTCGGCCCCGTGCCCGATCTCCTCGTCGGGGACAAAGGCGATCTTGAGTGTCGGGTGCGGAAGATTGGGGTTGTCCTGGATGCGTGCAAGAAGCGAGCAGATCTCGGCCACGCCCGCCTTGTCATCAGCCGAGAGAAGCGTGGTGCCATCAGTGCAAACGATATCCTGGCCAACAAACTGATTGAGGTCGGGAACCTGCTCGGGAGTCGTGACGACGGGCTTTCCGTCAACGATGCCCGCAACTAGGTCTCCCCCCTCGTAATGGACGATGTGCGGCTTGACGTTTGCCGCAGGGGCATCGGGGGCCGTATCGATGTGCGCGCACAGTCCAAGGGCGGGAAGGTCCTCTGCACCCGCAGATGCCGGGATGGACGCCGTCACGTAGGCATGCTCGTCAACCACCACGTCCTCAGCGCCCAGGGACCTCAGTTCCTCGCCCAAAAGGCGAGCCATGTTATGCTGGGTCGGCGTCGAGGGGGTCTGTTCCTCGTTTGCCGGGTTCGATTGCGAGTCCACCTGGACATAGCGCATGAAGCGCTCTACAACGTCTGACATGTCTTTCCTTTCAATACCATCCAGTGCCCTCTGCCTGCAATAGGCGGCACCACTTATAACCCAAGCTCAAAAAAGTGCTGGTACAGCGCCAGCTCGTCGGCAGTATCTTTGCTCGAGGCAAAGGTGACAGACCCTTTGTCCAAAGGATTTGCCAGAAGGCCGCGGGCTGCCAGCACCGTGCGCAGCTGGCGCGCCGTTCCTGCACCCCCGTCAAAGAAGGGGACGTCTCCCACCACGTCGCGAATGACGTCGCGCACAAACGGATAGTGCGTACAGCCCAGCACGACGGCATCCACTTGCCCCCGGTAAGGTCCCACAAGGTTCCTAAGATGGGCATAGAGCTCTGGAGATGAAAGGTCTCCCTTCTCTATGAGCTCCACGAGGCCCACGCAGGCAACGGGCACGACCTCGGCCTGACGCGCCCACTGCTCCTCAAGGCGATGGAACTTCTCCAAGGTAAGCGTGGCAGCCGTGGCCATCACCAAGATCTTCCCGCGTGGAAACGCGAGCACCGCGGGCTTAAGCGCGGGCTCCACGCCCACAATCGGAATATCGGGATACTCGTCCCTCAAGGTTGCCGCAGCGGCAGAGGTTGCCGTGTTGCACGCAATGACAATGGCCTTGGCGCCCTGCTCAAGCAGCATGTCGACGATGCGGCGCGAAAGCAGCAGGATGTCAGCGGGATCTTTGTCTCCATAGGGCGCGTTTGCCGAGTCGCCAAAGAACAGGAAACGCTCCTGCGGCAACTCTGCCACCAGGTTCTTGAGCACGCTGATTCCACCAGCGCCTGAGTCAAACACCCCTATGAAGCCATCCGACACCTATGGCACCTTTCTCGTCGCCCACATTGAGTCCGCATCAATCACTTTACCTCATTGCGACTCTGACCTGACGACCGCGCCATAGTTCCGCGAGAAGAGACCACCGCCCACTTGGTTAACCAAGAACCTCGCCAGCAATGCGCGCGCTCTCGGCAGCGTCCTTGGCATAGAAGTCCGCGCCGACCATCTCTGCGTACTCTGGGTTGAGCACCGCGCCGCCAACGATCACCTTGCACCAAGGCGCCTGCATATGGAGCAGCTGAATCGTCTCTGCCATGGCGGGGACCGTCGTAGTCATGAGGGCAGAAAGGCCCGCGAGCTTCACATGGTGTTTCACCACCACGTCTGTGAACTCCTGCGGATCAACATCGCGGCCGAGGTCGATGACGTCATAGCCATAGTTCTCGAGCAGCATGCGCACGATGTTCTTGCCAATGTCGTGGATGTCGCCCTTGACCGTCGCCAAAGCACTCGGTCCCTTGGAAGGGACGTCCGACCCCGAGGCCTCCTCACGAAGAACCGTAAAGCCCGCCTTGGCCGCCTCTGCCGACGCCATGAGCTGCGGCAGGAAGAACGTCCCCTTCTCAAAGCGCTCGCCAACCTCGTCAAGGGCGGGAATCAGCACGCTGTTGATGACGTACATCACGTCGTGAGAGCCATCTCCGTCAGACAACAGCGCACGAACCTCGTGGGGAACCGCCTCCTTGCGCCCAGAAAGCACCAGATTGCGGATGCGTTCCTCGGCAGTGCCCGGCTCGTCGTCCGAGGCGGCCGACGCGGCTTCTTGCCCAGTCGTCGGCGCGGTTTGCACGGGTCCGCCCTCTTTCATTCCAGCGTAGTGCGCAATGTAGTCCTGCGCGCTCTCGTCCTCCCCCGACAGGGCGCGCCAGGAAGCGTAGGCATCACGATAGCGCTGCGCCAAGGGGTTCACAATGGCAAGGTCCAGCCCCGCACCGAAGCATGCGGTCAGGAAGGTCGCGTTCACCAGCTCGCGATACGGGAGACCAAAACTCACGTTAGAGACGCCCAAGACCGTACGCACCCCAGGGAGCGCCTCCTTGACAAGGCGTATGGCGCGCACGATCTGACGCGGCTGCGTCTGGTCGGTGGACGCAGCCATGGTCAGGCAGTCCACGACCACATCGGCTCGCGGTATGCCCAGCGCGTCCGTCTCGGCCACGATTCTCTTTGCCACTGCAAGGCGGCCCTCAGCCGTCGCGGGAATGCCTTCTTCGTCCAGGGTGAGAGCAACGATGGCGCAGCCATAGTGCTTGGCGATGGGCAGGACCGCCTCCAAGACCTCCTGCTTGCCATTGCACGAGTTTATGAGCGCCTTGCCAGGATAGGAGCGCACGGCCGCCTCGATGGCCTGGGGATCTGCCGAGTCAATCTGCAAAGGAAGCGTCGTCACGCCCGCGAGCTCTGACACCAGCCTCACGAGCGTCGCCTTCTCGTCAATCTCGGGAAGACCAGCGTTCACGTCCAGAATCTGGGCACCCGCATTGGTCTGGCTGATCGCCTCGCTCATTACCAGATCATGGTTTCCGGAGCGCAGCGCCTCCTTCAGGCGCTTCTTGCCCGTGGGGTTGATGCGCTCGCCAATGACGCCCACCTCACCAGGGGCCAAGGCAACAAGCTGCTGGGCGCTCGTTACGCAGAAGCTGTTCGAGAGCGTGCACTGGACGGGGGTTCGGCCCTCGATGAGCGTGCGCTCGCCCGCAATGAACGCCGGCGACGTTCCGCAGCAGCCACCAATGACCGTGACGCCGGCATCCAGCATCGAGGTGACGGCCTGGCAGTAGTCCTCTGGGCTGATGGTATAGACCGTACGCCCATCATGCACATGGGGCAGGCCCGCGTTGGCCTGCGCCATCACCGGGCAGTGCGCCCAGGGAAGCATGCGCTGGATCAGCGGGGCCACGTCGGACGGTCCAAGGCTGCAGTTGATGCCCACCACGTCGGCACCCAGCGCCGAAAGCGTCACTGCAGCCACCTCGGGCGTCGTTCCCAAGAAGGTTCGCCCGTCCTCGTCGAAAGTCATCGTCACAAAGGCAGGCAGGTAGGAGTTCTCTTTCACGGCCAGCAGCGCCGCCTTGGCCTCCGCAAGGTCTGCCATCGTCTCGATAATGAACAGGTCAGCTCCCGCGGCGTCGGCCGCCTTGACCTGCTCGGCAAAGAGCGCGTAGGCATCCTCAAAGGAAAGGGTGCCCATGGGCTGCAGAAGCGCTCCCGTCGGGCCAATGTCAGCCGCAACGTAGCGTGCGCCAGAGGCGCGAGCGCACCCAATGGCTGCAGAGAAGATCTCCTCAACCGTGGCGGCATCACCAAGCTTGGTGGCATTGGCACCAAACGTGTTGGTGGTCACCACCTCGGACCCTGCAGCAACATATGCGGCATGGATCTCGGTGATCTGATCAGGGTTGGTAAGGCAAAGCAGCTCGGGAACATCCCCCGCCGCAAGTCCCCGCTCCTGGAGCTGCGTTCCCATTGCCCCATCAAAGAGCAGGAACTCCTCGCCGGCAAGCACGCGTGCCAGGTGGTCGTCCTTGATTCGCAGGGTACGAACGGCCTTGTGCCCTTGGGGCGTGGTAAGTGTTGTGGAGTCAAGGGGCATGTCGGTTCTCCTTTGTCTTGCCTATCACGAACGTGGAGGCATTCTCTTCACGATAGCGCCTAAGAGCTTTGGCATGTGTCACCAGAGGCACGAACGCTGCAATAGTCACGCAGGTTGCACGCTTCGCATCTCTGTCGTGCTCCGCCCTGCGGTTGGGAAAAGTATCCCAAGACTGCCGTCACGCTCTTTGTGGGCACCATGAGCAAGCTTGGCGTCAATGTGATGCCAAGGCGACGCGTCGCATCCAGCGCGGAGAGCAGGGTGGGCTGGCACTCAAGTGGAAGATCGCCATACCCTGGCGAGAAGCGCCAGTTGGTATAGAGTCCCCGTGACGCGGCGTCGGCAACAAGCAGTGCCTCCGCCGCATCAGCTGCCCGCTCGATCGCAGCTGTCGCAGCCGCGTCAAACAGTATTTGCCCCAGAGGGTCAGTCAGCGAGAGGCGTCTCAGCTCTCGCTCTATACCAGCCCCCAGCGTGACGGCCATCACGCCAACCTCTACCGCGCCGTCAAGATGCTGAGCGATGCTCTTTCCCTCAAGCACCAACGTGCAGCCCAAAAGGGACAGCTCAGGCGTGCCGTCATCACGGATTGTCCTTGGGCCACATTCAAACGATCGAAAACTGGCACGTGGACGAGCGATGGACAGGACTGCGGCAACTGCCTGGTCCAGCCGCGCGTCAACTTCAGGAGTCACCTCTTGGCCGTGGTAACCCAGGTAGCGCAGCACTTCCGAACGCTCGACCGACGCGACCTCAACGGACTCAACCATCCTCGCCAAGGTATCAGTCCTTCCAGTACCCGCAATCCACGAGCGCATCGTGCGTTGCCATGCCCACGTCCACGCGATTCATGCTGTACACATGAAGGCCGTCCACACCGTTTTCCGCAAGGTCAACCAGCTGTTCGCAGGCGTACTCGACGCCTGCCTTGCGCTGGTCGGCCTCATTCGTGCCCACGGCAGCCAGACGCTTGATGACGCGCGCGGGAATGCTTGCGCCACAGGTAAACGCCATGCGCTGAATCTGCTTCACACTGGTGAAGGGCATGATGCCGCACACGATGGGAATCTTGATGCGTGCGCGGCTGCACGCCTCCCTAAAGCGATAGAAATACTCGTTCTCAAAGAAGAGCTGTGTCACCAAAAAGTCGGCACCGGCATCCTGCTTCATCTTGAGATGCTCAATGGAACGATCGAAGTCCTCACATTCCACGTGCCCTTCTGGATAGCATGCCGCACCTATGCACAGGTCGGGAGCAACTTGCTTAAGAAAGGCAATGAGGTCGGCGGCGTAGGCGAAGTCCACGGTGTCGCGGCCGGGCATGCGGTCGCCACGCAACGCCAGCACATTGTGGATCCCGTTGCTTTGCAACGCCTCGACATGGCCACGCATGTCATCGACGGTAGCACCCATGCAGGTGAGGTGTGCAAGGGCATTCACCCCAAGGTCCTCCTGCAGTGCGTTGGCAATCTTGAAGGTGTTTTCGGAATTGCCTGTCCCGCCCGCAGAGAACGTCACGCTGATCCAGTCGGGATGTGCCTGTGCAAGTCCTTCCGACACGCCTGCCGCCTCAAAGAGAGGCATCTCGCCCTTCGGAGGAAAGATTTCATACGAAAGGGTTTGCTTGGCGTTGAGAATGTCCACTATTTTCATAGCATTTCCCTTCGAATTAGACGTGCATGACATGCTACCCGAGAGGTGTTACGTCCGCATGACACGGAGGAGGGATTTTCTGCCGTCACGCTCTGTGCCCGCCAAGCGGCTTCTCAGTACAGAGGCAGCTCGCCCGTAAGGGGATCAATCTGGTCGGGATAGAGGGGCTCGAAGGCAAGGCAGGTGTAGGTAGGCTCGCCATGGAACTCGGTGTGCCCCGCATCACGGACCAGCGCGACGGCAAAGCCAAGTTCGCGACCGCGCTCGGCCAGATCGAGCAGCGCCTCCTCCGAGTCAACGTACACGCAGACCTTTGCCACGCCGGCACCAAACCAATCGGAAAGCGCCGTCAGTTTTGGAGCGGCCCCACACAGGCCGCGACGTTCCTCAAGGTAGACCCAGCTCTCGTCAGGCCTCACCCGCACGTCGCCCAGCCGACCCTCACGAGCAAGCGCCATGAGCACAGCCTCAACGCAGGCATGCCCTGCCTGCGCCGCGATCTTGCCCTTGCGCATCTTGAGGTCGCGCCTCATGACGATCATCTGCTTTGCCTTGTACGAGCCGGACATATAGAGCTCCTCTCACGTCACTTGTCTTACCTACTCTAGCGGTTTAGAGCGACCATGCGTGATACCATCGGGGCATCGCCTGCCCACCTTCGGAGGTAGCCATGAAGAAGTCGCAGATCTTCAGCTTTGTCCTTGCGCTCATGTTCGTGTTCTTCATGGGCAGGATAAGCGTCATCGTCGAAAACCACCTCATCATGAGCCAAGGCGCCGGCGGTGGAGACGTGACCATCAACCAGGTGGCACCCGACGAAAACCAAGATGAGGTCGGCGAATCCACGCTTACGACCGCGCCAGAAACGGCTCCGCCCGACACCTCAAAGACCGAGGCAGAGCCCTCAGACACCACCGGTAAGGTTGACCCACCAGAGACTGTTACGCAGTCCATGGACCTGGGTCCCAACCTTGAGCTGAGCGAAGGAATCACGGATGCGCGTGTACAGCAGGCAAAAGACGCGGCAAACGTACGTGTTGAGCAAGATGGAAGCTATACGAGCAAGGTTGAGGTCGCCCTTTACATTCACACCTATGGGCATGTGCCCGAAAACTTCATTTCTAAGACAAAGGCCAAGAACGCCGGGTGGGTCAGCGGAAAGGGCAACCTTTGGGACGTCCTTCCGGGAATGAGCATAGGTGGCGGAGGCTTCTATAACGAGGGGTGGAACGATGAGCCGCTTCTGCCCGAGACCCCGGAAGGCCGCGACTGGAAAGAGTGCGACATCAACTACCAAGGAGGATATCGCGGGGCGGAGCGACTGGTGTACTCAGATGATGGGCTGATCTTTTACACCGGCGACCATTACCGTTCCTTCGAGAGACTCTATTAGGGGGAACCCATGCACGAGATCACCATTGACGAACGGGACTGGGAAAACCCCCAAGATCTCATGGAGTGGCTCAAGGACGAGCTTGATTTCCCCGAATACTTTGGCGGAAGCCTTCCCGCCCTCTACGATTGCCTTGGAGATATTTGCGAGCCCACGAGCGTGACCATCGTGCGGCGCGACCCGACTCCCGACACATGGTTTGACAAGGCGACGCTCGCCTTTGTGCGCTCCGCTGTGGAGAACGACGACCTCAAGGTGAGAGTGCGCTAGCCACCCCTCAAAACCCGTGCCAAGGGACTAGGCGTAATTTGTCCAGACACCATGCGAAGTCGGTGGTACTTAAGCCTCTGCCTTTTTTCGGCATGACATTCGTCTTCCTGCAACAAAGCTAGCCGAGGTGTCTGAAAACGGCACGCTATTTGTCTTCGTGCAACACCTTTTTGCGATTCATTACGCATCAGGCGAAAAGGGCGTTGCACGAAGACAAATAGCCTGCCGAAACTTCCGTGGACGAGAGCCTCTGTTGCACGAAGCCAAATAGCGTGCCGGAAAACAGGAGGGCGTCGGATATCACCCAACCAGGCTGCAACATGTCAGCATCTACGACATAAAACCAGGGAGGAAATAAGCTCCACGGTACGGATTTGAGGAGCGAGCCTAGAGGCCGATGTCGGCCTTCGTTCCCTCCCAGCCGCAGTCGTTACAACGAATCTTGTTACCACCAAGAGAGGTGAACGCCGAGCTTCCGCAGCCTGGGCACCTTCCGCGCTTTCCGCCCTTGCCGCCTCCCGCGATTGCGTCCATCGCGTCGTCAGCAAGCTCGCGGACCTCGTCAAGCTGTGTCATATTCTCATCTGCCATGTCAGGCCCTCTCATCGTTGGGTAACAGTTGCCCTTTTCTTAATCAAATCTTATTACGCAATTCACGCCGTCTGCGTCTCAATTGGGGACAATGCTGCACTATCATGGAGAAGTTGACTATCTCTCATGATTCTCCCCTAGGATTGGAGCCCCATGGAGCAGTACAAGCGAGACTTCATTGACTTTATGGTCGAGAGCAACGTGCTCAAATTTGGCGACTTCACGCTCAAGAGTGGACGGAAGTCGCCCTTTTTCATGAACGCGGGGGCCTACGTAACGGGCGACCAGCTTCATCGTCTTGGCCTTGCCTATGCCCAGGCCATCCATGATGCCTTCGGGCTCGACTTTGACGTAGTCTTTGGCCCAGCCTACAAGGGCATTCCCCTTTCTGTCATCACCTGCATGGCGCTCCACGAGCTCTACGGCAAAGAGGCACGCTATTGCTCCGACCGTAAGGAGGTAAAGGATCACGGTGCCGACAAGGGCCAGCTCCTGGGCGCCGAGCTGCACGACGGCGATCGCGTGGTCATCGTCGAGGACGTCACCACCTCCGGAAAGTCCATCGACGAAACCTATCCCAAGCTCAAGGCTGCGGCAGATGTCGAGGTCGTGGGGCTTATGGTCTCCCTCAACCGTATGGAGGTCGGCAAGGGTGGCGTCAAGACCGCCCAGGCCGAGATCCAGGACAAGTACGGCTTCCCCGTTGCTTCCATCGTGAGCATGAACGAGGTCGTCGAGGCACTTGACGGCACGGTCATCACACCGGAGCTCAAGGCCGCCATCGACGCTTATTACGTGCAGTACGGGGTGAGGTAGCGCATGCGGATTGGCTTTGACAACGCCAAATACATCGAGATGCAGGCTGCACGCATTCGCGAGCGCATCAGCCAGTTGGGCGGCAAGCTCTATCTTGAGTTTGGCGGCAAGCTCTTTGACGACTACCACGCCAGCCGCGTGCTCCCTGGCTTCGAGCCGGATTCTAAAGTCCGCATGCTTGCACAGCTTGCCGACGATGCCGAGGTCATCATTGCCATCAACGCAGAGGACATCGAGCACTCCAAGCGCAGGAGCGACATTGGCATCACCTATGACGAGGACACGCTGCGCTTGATGGACATCTACCGCGGCATGGGCCTTCTGGCCAACAGCGTGGTGATCACGCACTTCACGGGCCAGCCGCACGCCGAGGCTTGGCAGCGCCACCTCGAGAGCATGGGCATCCGCTGCTACCGCCACTACCTCATTGACGGCTACCCCACCAGCGTTGACCGTATTGTGAGCGATGAGGGCTTTGGCAAGAACGACTTTGTCGAGACAAGCCGTTCTCTCGTGGTCGTCACCGCGCCGGGACCTGGGTCGGGCAAGCTGGCCACCTGCCTTTCGCAGATCTACGGCGAGTACGAGCGCGGGGTCAAGGCGGGCTACGCCAAGTTCGAGACCTTCCCCGTGTGGAACCTGCCTCTCAAGCACCCCGTCAACATTGCCTACGAGGCCGCGACGGCAGACCTGGACGACCGCAACATCATTGACCCCTTCCATCTGGAAGCCTACGACGTGGTCACCGTCAACTACAACCGCGACGTAGAGACCTTTCCCGTGGTCAAGGCCATGATGGAGCGCATCATGGGCGAGAGCCCTTACCAGAGCCCCACCGACATGGGCGTCAACATGGTGGGCAAGTGCATCAGCGACGACGAAGTCTGTCGCGAAGCCGGCAGGAACGAGATTGTGCGCCGCTACTTCCAGACGGCGGAGGAGCTCGCGCGCACGGGTGCAGGCGAGTCGGCGCTTGCCAAGATCGAGCTGCTCATGAAGCAGGCCGAGGTCACCGTTGACTACTCCCCCGCCCATCAGGCGGCGCTCACCCGCGCTGAGGAGACGGGCATGCCTGCTGGCGCCATGGTCCTGCCCGACGGTACCGTCATGACCGGCAAGACCAACGACATCCTGGGTGCGGCATCGTCGCTGCTGCTCAACGCCCTGAAGTACGTTGCCGGCATCCCTGACGAGGAGTACGTGGTGTCTGACGAGGCGCTTGAGCCCATCAGCCGCCTGAAGATCGAGCATCTGCACAGCTCCAACCCGCGCCTGCACTCCGACGAGACGCTCATAGCGCTGTCCATCAGCTCCGCAACCAACCCGCGCGCCGCAAAGGTCATCGAGGCTGCGAAGGAGCTCAAGGGCTGCGACGCCTACTTCTCGGTCATCATCTCGCCCACCGACGAGAAGCTCTACCGCGACCTGGGCATCAACGTGTGCTGCGAGCCGCAGTTTGAGCGGCACGGCTACTATCACCGCTAACGCCACCCGTTTCTC
>JAFUBJ010000338.1 GCA_017460265.1 Atopobiaceae bacterium
CAAGAAGACCGTCCGGGACATCGACGTCAAGGGCAAGAAGATCATCATGCGCGTCGACTTCAATGTCCCCCTGAAGGACGGCGTGGTGACCGATGACACGCGCGTGCGCGCTGCCATCCCCACCATCAAGTACCTCCAGGAGCAGGGCGCTGGCATCATCCTGATGTCGCACCTCGGTCGTCCCAAGGGCGACGGCCTCGGTGCCCTTGGCGAACTGGTCGATCTCGAAGACGCCCATCGGGCCGTTCCAGCAGACCGGGGCGGACTTCTGCACTGCGTCGCAGTACAGCATGATGGACTCGGGGCCGATGTCCATGCCCATGCGGTCATCGGGGATGGCGTCGGAGGCGACAACCTCGCCCACGGCGTCCTCGCCGAAGTGGTCGGCAACGACGTTGTCGATCGGCAGGAGGATCTGGCAGCCCTTCTCCTCGGCCTTCTTCAGCATCTCGCCAGCGCGCTCGATCCAGTCGGGCTCCTGCAGGGAGGTGCCGACCTTGTAGCCCTTGGCCAGGAAGAACGTGTAGGCCATGCCGCCACCGATGATGAGGGTGTCAGCGGAGTCGATCAGGTGGTCAAGGACGCCAATCTTGGACGAGACCTTGGAGCCGCCGACGACGGCCACGAACGGACGCTCGGGATCGGCGAAGATGCCGGTCAGGGTGTCGACCTCCTTCTCCAGCAGGAAGCCCGCGACGGCCGGGATGTACGCGGCCGGGCCCACCACGGAGCCCTGGGCGCGGTGCGCGGTGCCGAAGGCGTCGAGCACGAAGATGTCAGCGTAGGAGGCGAGTTTCTTGGCGACCTCGGGGTCGTTCTTCTTCTCGGCCTTGAGGAAGCGGACGTTCTCCAGAACCAGGATGTCGCCCGGCTTGACGGCGGCGCAGGCAGCAGCGGCCTTCTCGCCGTCGGGGTCGTCGCAGAACTGGACGTCATAGCCCGTGAGCTCGGCGAGCTTGTCGGCGGCCGGCTTGAGGGTCAGCTCAGGCTGGGGGCCGGTGCCGTCGGGACGGCCGAGGTGGCTCATGAGGATGATGCCAGCACCCTGCTCCTTGAGGTACTGGATGGTGGGGATTGCCGCACGGACGCGGGTGTCGTCGGTGACGACGCCATCCTTCAGGGGGACGTTGAAGTCCACCCTCATGATGACCTTCTTGCCGGCGACATCGATGTCACGAACGGTCTTCTTGGTAAAGGCCATTGGAACCACTCCTTTTACGTCGATGTCCAAACTTGCAAAGGGGCGCGGCCCGGGCCTTGTGAGCCAGCGACCGCGCCCCCTCTACACCAAAGCTAAGCTCGTGAATTAAGCAACGAACTTCTCGAAGTACTTGATGGTGCGGACCATCTGGGAGGTGTAGGAGTTCTCGTGGTCGGACCAGGAGACGACCTGGACGAGGTACTTGCCATCAGCCAGCGGCATAACGCGGGTCTGGGTGGCGTCGAAGATCGAGCCGTGGGTCTCGCCGACGATGTCGGAGGAGACGATCTCGTCCTCGTTGTAGGCGAAGGTCTCGGGGATGGAGTCAGCGTAGGCCTTCATGGCAGCGTTGATGCCCTCGGCGGTGACATCCTCGCCGGAAACGACGGCGTAGAGGATGGTGGTGGAGCCGGTCGGCGTCGGGACGCGCTGAGCGGAGCCGTCAAGCTTGCCAGCGAGCTCGGGGAGAACCAGGCCGATGGCCTTGGCAGCGCCGGTGGAGTTGGGGACGATGTTGACAGCGCCAGCGCGAGCACGGCGGAGGTCACCCTTGCGCTGCGGGCCGTCGAGGATCATCTGGTCGCCGGTGTAGGCGTGGATGGTGGTCATGAGGCCCTTCTCGATGGGGGCGTAGTCGTTCAGGCCCTTAGCCATCGGAGCGAGGCCGTGGGTGGGGCAGGAGGCCGCGGAGATGATGTTGGCATCGGCGGTCAGGATCTCGTGGGTGACGTTGAAGACGACGGGCGGCGGGTCGTTGCCCGCGGGAGCGGAGATGACGACCTTCTTGGCGCCAGCGTCGATGTGGGCCTGGGCCTTGGCCTTGGAGGTGTAGAAGCCGGTGCACTCGAGAACGACGTCGACGTCGAGCTCGCCCCAGGGCAGCTCGGCGGCGTTGGCCTTGGCGTAAATGGTGATTTCCTTGCCGTCGACGATAATCGAGTTGTCGGTGGCCTCGACCGTGTGGTCGCGAGCATAGTTGCCCTGCGAGGAGTCATACTTCAGAAGGTGAGCGAGCATCTTCGGGGAGGTGAGGTCGTTGATGGCGACGATCTCGGAGCCCTCGTGACCAAACATCTGACGGAACGCCAGACGGCCGATGCGACCAAAGCCGTTGATAGCAACCTTAACTGCCATGCTGTCTCCTTTCGTGAGGCCGCCTAAGGGCCACTCCCCTAGGCTAGCCGACAAAAACAACCTCAGTTAGTGTACTCCGAATCGGAGTCGGAAAGACGGCTTATCGCCCAGTGGTCGATATTCGGCATGAGGGACAACGATATGAGATGACTAGAGGGCACTTTTTGTGCCATCGTCCCAAGGTGTGGGCCGCAATTAACTCATTCCTCATATAAACGAGCTATCCCTTTCGCCGCTTCGGCGAACGTTGCCATGCGGCCTTACGCCTCGCCCTCCGCGACAAACGCCTGGAGGCGGAGGAGCCGATGATACATGGCCGACTTAGACACCGGTGGGTCGCAAAGCTCCCCCAGCTGTGCCAGCGAAAGCTCGGGGTTTTGGCGCCTGAGCGCGCAAAACTCGCGCAACGCTGGCGACAGCGAGCGAAACGCCGGCATCTGCGAAGCCCTCGAGACCAGCTCGAGCTGGCTGGCAGACGCCTCGGTCGTGCGCCGCAGGTTTGCCATGTCGGCATTGGTCTGGCGGTTGGCGTTGTTCTTGTCGCGCTTGACCCGGCGCACGTACTCGACGGCCTGGGCCGAGCGCTGGGCGCCCATGACGCGCAGAAGCGACACGACCCCGTCGAAGCTCTTGAGATAGATGGCGTAGGCACCGCGCCGGTGGTTGAGGCGCGCGTGCACGCCAAAGCTCGCCATGAGCTCGGTCACCTCGCGCGCAAGGTCCTCGCCAGTGACCGCGATCTCGAGATGGAAGTCGCCGCGTGGGTCGGCTATGAAGCCTCCCGCCATGAACGCCCCGCGAAGGAAGGCACGCCTGCAGCACTCGTTTCCCAAAAGGTGGGTGGGAACGCCCGACGCGAGCCCCCGCCCCGGGATGAGGATGCCCAGCCGAACGAGGTCCTCCTCAAGCTCATCCTGCTCGGGAATCTCGATGAGGTAGTTGCGGGTCTGGTGCAGCACGGAATGACGCACCGTGAGCGAGGTCTCGAGGTCAAAGTGCTCGTGCGTGAGCTTGATCATCGTGCGCGCTACCGCACCCGTCTCAGTCGAGACCCGAAGCGCATAGCGGCCGGGGCCTCTGAACGATAGCGTGCCGCAGACGCGCATGATGGCGGAAAGCTGCGCAAGCGGACACTGCGAGCAACCGTCCTCGACGCGGGAAAGTTCGTCTTTTACCTGTGCCGTGAAGGACATCGCGGGCCCTTAGGCGTGCGACTCGGCACGATAGAGGTCGCGATGGCTCGACACCACGTGGTAGCCGGCACTGGAGAGGTACACGGCCGTCTCGTCGGCAAGCGCGACGCTGCGGTGCTGGCCGCCCGAGCAGCCCACGCCAATCGAAAGGCGGCTCTTCCCCTCTGCCACGTAGCCGGGCATGACGGTGTCGAGCAGCTGACGCCAGACCTCAAGGAACGCCTGCGTCTGGGGATGGCCGAGCACGAAGTTGTGGACCAGATCGTCTTTGCCCGTGAGCTGACGCATCTCGGGGTCCCAGTAGGGATTGGGAAGGAAGCGCACGTCAATGATGAGGTCGGCCTCTTCCGGCATGCCGTACTTGAAGCCAAACGAGAACACGTGGACTTCCATGAGCTGTTGCTCAGAGAGCTGAGAGAACGCGTTGCGCAGGCGCGAACGAAGCTCCTTGGTGGTGAGGTCGGTCGTGTCGATGACGAGCGTCGCCCGCTCGCGGATGTCATGGAGCAGCATGCGCTCGCGGCGCACGGCGTCAAGCGTGGTCTCCCCCTCCTTGGCGATGGGGTGCGGGCGGCGCGCGAGCGCATAGCGGCGACGCAGCGTCTCGTCGGAGGCCTCAAGGTAGACGACGCCGTAAGAAAACTCGTGGGCGGCCAGCTCGTCGAGGGCGTCCTCGAGCTCGCCAAAGCGCTGGCCCTGCGTCCTCAGGTCACAGACGACGGCCAGGTGGCGTCCCACGCCGTCGCGAAGCCCGCTCATGTGCGCGACAGACAGGATGAGGCTTGGCGGGAGGTTGTCGATGACGTAGTAGCCCAGGTCCTCGAAGGTGTGCATGGCCTCGGTGCGACCGGCGCCGGACATGCCGGTGATGACAATGACGTCGGGCGCCTCGGGCAAGACGTCCTTCGTATGCGCGGCGTGGCTGTTCTCAGTCATGCGATTCCTCTCGCTGCGGCCCTTTTCTCTAGGATATGCGACTCGGCGCAAAAAAGGGGGTCAGGCACCTAAATTGCTGATGCAGATGAGATGCCTGGCCCCCTATTTGCTTGGGAAGGGACGCTACCCCTCGATGGCGGCGCAGAACCAGCTGGTAAGGCTCGTGGGATGCGTGATGGCCGTGCCCACGACCACGGCCCACGCGCCGGCGTCGATGGCCGCCTTGGCGTCGGCCGGCGTGTGCACATGGCCCTCGCAGATGATGGGCACATCGGGGAACTCAGACGTTGCCTGGGCAAGCAGCGCAACGTCCGGACCCTCGTCAAGCGTGGTCTCGATGGCCGGCTTGTTGTGGCTGAGCGTGGTGGAGACAAGATCGCAGCCGCAGGCCACGGCGTTACGGATGTCGTCGATGGTCATGCAGTCGGCCATGATGAGGGTCTCGGCGCGCTCGCGAATGGCGTTGACGGTCTCGGCAAAGGTGCGGCCGTCGGGACGGGGGCGATCGGTGGCGTCAAGGGCAACCACGTCGGCGCCGGCATTGACCACGGCAAGGGCGTGACGCAGCGTCGGCGTGATATAGACGCCCTCGTGGCCCTCCTTCCACAGGCCGATGACGGGAATGTCCACGCGGCCCTTGATAGCCGAAATGTCGGAGAGGCCCTGGCAGCGGATGGCGGCAGCGCCGCCCATCTCGCACGCGCGCGACATGAGCGCCATGACCTCGGGCGTGCGCAGCGGCTCGCCGGGGTAAGCCTGCACGGACACGATGAGCTTGCCCTTGATTGCCTGGATGATGGGATCCATGTTCTTACTCCTTGAATCGAGTCCCCCTCAGGACATGCCTTAAGGGGGAGTTGCGTATTAGCGAAGCTCGCGGTATGCCGAAACGAGCAGGTTCTCGACCGCGCCGATAAGCGGGGCGTCGTCTCCCAGCGTGCCGTCAACGAGCGGCGTGTCCTGGACGGGAGGCATTGCCTGTCCGAGGAATCCCTCGCCGAGCGCCTCGGACCAGTCGGGGCCGCACTTGATGACAGAGCCCGAGAGGATGATAGCCGCCGGGTCGAACATGTTGCACATCGATCCCAACACCTCGCCCAGGGCAAGGCCGGCGCGCCTCTCGGCTGCCTTGGCGGCAACGTCGCCCGCGGCCGCGCGGCGATCGATCTCGGCTCCGTGCATCGGGGTGCCATCGGGCAGGATGGCCTGGCCCCCCAGACGGATGTACTCGTTGATGATGCCGGGACCTGCCGCGATAGGCTCGAGATGCCCGGTGGCCCCGCAGCTGCAGGGGACGCCGGCGGCAGCGATGCATGCCACATGGCCGATGTGGCCCGCCTCGTTATGGCTTCCCAGCATGATTGCGCCATCCTCGACGTAGGCACCGCCAATGCCGGTTCCCACGGCCACGACCAGCACGCTCGCCAGGCCCTTGCCGCCGCCCCAACGGGCCTCGCCGAGAGCGTGGGCGTGCACGTCGTTGAGCACCTTGCAGGGAAGGCCCGTGGCAGCGGTCACCTCGGCGCCCAGGCGGGTTCCACCCCAGCCGGGCATGAGCTCGTTGGCAAAGGTGATGTCACCGGTCTTTGGGTCAACGACGCCCGCCGACGAGATGCCTACGCCCAGCGGTGGCTCAGCACTGCGCTCGATGGCCGCCTTGACCTGCTCGATCACCGTCGCCAGAACCTTTGCCCCACCTCGTTGGGCGTCAGTCGGCACCTTGTTGACCGAGCTGACGGACGGGGCGCCATCGGCGCCCGTGCCCACCAGGCCACAGGCAATCTTGGTGCCACCAATATCAACGCCAACATAGGTAGCCATGACGGCTCCTTTCATTTCGGTAGAAGTATGGCCTGGAGCGTGCGCCTAGGGGGCTACCCCCTGGCGCACTCGCAGCAGTTACAGCAGGCCGTTGTCCTGCAGCACCTTGCGGATGGCCTCGACGTTGTCACCCTCGAGGGCCTTCACGGGACGAGGCATGGTGTTGGAGTCAAAGATGCCCATGAGCCAAAGCGCCGTCTTGAACGCGCCCACGCCACCGGCGTAGCCAGTCACGCCGGTGGTGACGTCAAAGATGTGGCTGATCTCGTTGAGCTTGTCCTGCTCGGCCTTGACCGTAGCCCAGTCGCCCGCCTCGGCAGCCTTCCACATGCGCACGTAGCCCTTGGGCTCCACGTTGGCAAGGCCGGGGACGGAGCCGTCGGCACCCGAGAGGTAGGCACCGTCGACCACGATCTCGTGGCCCGTGAGCAGCTGCAGCGGATGCCCCAGCTTCTCGTTCTCCTGGCAGAGGTAGCGGAAGGAGATGTCGTCACCGGAGGAGTCCTTGACGCCCGCGAGCACGCCCTCGGCGCCGAGCTTGGCCAGCATCTTCCAGCCCAACTTGGTGTGCACGCACACGGGGATGTCGTAGGCAAAGATCGGCGCGTCAAGCGCAGCGTGCAGGCAGCGGAAGTGCTCCTCGACCTCGACCGGGCCACCCAGCGCATAGAAGGGGGCGGTTGCCACGAGCGCGTCGGCACCCAGGGCGAGGGCGCGCTTGCCCTGCTCGATCACGCGCTCGGTCTCGGTGTCGATGATGCCCACGAGCACCGGCACGCGGTGGTCGACGATGCGCACGGCCTCGCGCACCACCTGGTCGCGGCGCTCGTCGGTGGAGAAGACGACCTCGCCGGATGAGCCCAGGAAGAACAGGCCGTCAACGCCCGCGTCGATCATGTAGTTGATGAGGCGCTCGAACGACGGCACGTCAAGCTCGTGGTCGGGGGTATCGGGAACGACGACGGGCGGCACGACGCCACGGATCTTGCAATCGGACATGGTAGGTTTCCTTTCGACTATTCATGGACAAACGAGAGAAACTCGTTCTCAAACGCATTGATGCGCTCATGGACGTACTTAGGGTAGTTCTTGTGGACGAGGTTGGGCAAAAGGGCAGCCAGCTCGTCCTGGGCGGAAGGGCTCGCGATATCGTCCATGCGCGAGGTACCCAGAAGGACGGGACAGCTCACCTGTGGGGCGTGCGTCAGGAGCTCGGCGGTCGGATACGGATTGAGGGCGACGGCCTTCCACACGGGGCGCGCCTCGGCAACGGCAAGCGCCAGCGCGCCCCCAAAGCCCTCGCCAAAGGCAACGATGCGCCCAGGGTCAGCGCCCGGGATAGACGCCGCAAGGTCGAAGGCGCACGTCGCGTCGTCAACGCGTTGCGAGAAGTCCTCCACCATGTCTCCGGCGCGGTTCTGAAGGTGAAGCACCTCGTAGCCGAGCGCCACATAGCGGGTGATGTGATGCCACCCGCGCACGGGGCGGGTCGCGTCGTGGAACATGAGGATGACGGGGTGGCCGCTGCCCTGGGAGGGAGCCACGTGACGCGCGCGAAGCTCGGTGCCGTCCGTCGAGGTGAGCGTCAGCTCTTCGTAGCGCGCTACGCGACCGTCAAGGAAGTCGATGATCTGGTCGTCGAAGTCCTGGATCTCCTCGTGCCCAAACCCCGGGAAGAGCAGGCGGCGCTTCTCGCAAGCGAGGTCGTTGTAGGTTGCGCACTGCGTCTGGGGCGGGCAGACCGTGTCGTCCAGCCCCGTGCCAAAGAGCACCGGGCAGCGGACCAGGTGCGCAAAGTGGTTGGTCTCCACATAGGCGAGCTTGCCAAACCACTCGTCCTCGCGCTCGCCGTCGGGGTCAAACCACCGCGCATAGTAGCGGATGCCCTCGTAGGCAATCTCGTCCGCTCCCAGCTCGTAGACCTTGCGGTAGTCCGAGAGGAACGGATAGAGGATGCATGCCTTGGAAATGAGGTCGGCGTTGAGAGCGCAGCACGCGATGCCCATGCCGCCGCCCTGCGAGGCACCGGTCACATAGACGCGGGACAGGTCGAAGAGGCCCTCCTCCCCCATCGCGCGCACGATGCGACACAAGATGCGCACGTCCTGGTAGAGCTTCTCGTAATAGA
>JAFUBJ010000339.1 GCA_017460265.1 Atopobiaceae bacterium
ACGCTCATTTCCGAGTCCGTGCCGCCCGAGAGCATCGACCAGGTTGCCGCCGCTGGCTGCCGCGTCGACCAGGTCCAGGGCTTCGGCACCCGCTTCATCATGTTCAACGTCAAGAAGGCTCCGTGGGACAACAAGAACGCCCGCCAGGCCGTCAGGTATGCCCTCAACACCGACCAGATGATCCAGAACGCCTTCTCTGGTCTCGCCGGCAAGCCCACGTGCTACCTGCCCTCCAGCTTCACCAACTATCATCAGGCCGCCACGGTCTACAGCTACGACGCCGAGAAGGCCGCGTCGCTGGCCGAGGGCATCGAGATGCCCGCCACCATCGAGCTGCGCACCACGGACAACGCCCAGGTCGTTGCCATGGGCACCCAGGCTCAGCAGGACCTCCAGTCCGTCTTTGGCGTGACCGTCAACCTGACGAGCGACCAGTCCCCCGCGACCTACGCCGCCATCGACCAGGCCGACGACTCTTGGGACATCCTCATCGCCCCTGGCGACCCGTCCTGCTTCGGCGGCGACACCGACCTGCTGCTCAACTGGTGGTTCGGTGACAACATCTGGATGCAGACCCGCTGCGCTTGGAACACCTCCGAGGAGTGGAAGCAGGTCAACTCCCTGATGGCCACCGCCCTCACGCAGTCTGGCGCCGACCAGCAGGACAGCTGGAACCAGGTCTTCGACATCCTGGCCGACCAGTGCGTCCTTTACCCGGTGCTCCAGGTCATCACCCCGACGGCCTCTTGGTCCGAGACCGCCAGCCCCGCCGGCACCTCCGTCCAGGGCTTCTCGGGCATCGGCACCACAGGCGTCATGCTCGCCGACGTCGCGACCGTGACCGCGTAAACGAGCCCTCGTTCCGAGGAACGACGCTTTCAAACAGCATCCTTTTTGTGTAAAGGAAGGCCCCGGATACCTTCCGGGGCCTATTTTGTGCTCCAAATGGCCGAGGGGAGCAGGCCAGAGCCAAAAACCTCGACCAAAGTACGCTCGCGATTAAACGAAAGGGAAGGGAAAGGCCTATGAACAAATTGCTCCGCCTTGTAGGCCGACGTCTCGTCGCGTTGCCTATCATGGCATTCGGCGTCACGTTCTTGGTGTTCTTCCTCATGTCGTTCTCGCCCATCGACCCGGCCTACAAGGCCCTGGGCGAGGCGGCGACGCCTGAGGCAATCCAGAAGTACCACGAGGACTTCGGCCTGGACGATCCCTGGCCGGTCCGCTATGTCCGCTACATGGGCGACCTGCTCCATGGCGACCTGGGCACCTACAGCGCCCAGCGCCGTCCCGTCGCCGACCGCATCTCCACGGCACTGCCCGTCACCATGCAGCTCACGTTCTTTGGCCTGCTCTTGGGCACCATCGTCTCGTTCACGCTGGGCGTCATAGCAGCCCTCTACCGAGATGGTTGGCCCGACCAGCTGATACGTCTGCTATCCATCGCCGGTCTGGCCACGCCGTCGTTCTGGTTGGCAGTCCTGCTCATCCTGGTCTTCTCGTCCTACCTGCATCTGTTGCCGGCATCTGGCCCCCTGCCCAGCCCCGGCAAGGACTTCGAGGGCTACCTCGCCCGCATGATCATGCCCGCCGTCTCGCTGGCCGTGCCCCTGACCGGCCAGATGACGCGCATCGTGCGCACGGCCATGGTCGAGGAGCTCGACCGCGACTACGTGCGCACCGCCAAGGGCTCCGGCCTTCCCAAGGGCGTCATCATCGCGCGCAACGTGCTGCGCAACGCCCTCATCACGCCGGTCACCACGCTCGGCATGAAGATCGGCTACCTCATGGGTGGCGCCGTCGTCATCGAGGTCATCTTCAACCTGCCCGGCATGGGCATGGCCATCCTCGACGGCGTCAGCGGCAACGAGCCCATGCTCGTCATGGGCGTCGTCATCGTCGTGGCCCTGTCGTTCATCATCATCAACATCGTGGTTGACATGCTGTACCTGCTCATCAACCCAAGGATCAGGAGCGTGTAGCCATGGCGACGAGAAAAGAAAACGCAGATAAGCTCGAGGCCATGGCTTCCAAGAAGCCCAAGCTCTCCGGCCTCAAGAACATGAAGACCACCTCCAAGATCGCGCTGGCCATCCTCGTCATCGTTGCGCTGCTGTCGATCTTTGCCTCGGTCATTGCTCCGCATGACCCCTACGAGATCGGCATGGCGCGCATGCCGCCCGACAGCGTGCACCTGTTTGGCACCGACGACACGGGCCGCGACATCCTCTCGCGCATCCTCTACGGCGGCCGCATCTCGCTGCTCATCGGCTTTGGCGCCACGGGCTTTGCCCTGGTGACCGGCTCGATCATCGGCGCCGCCGCTGCCGTGTCGCGCAAGTGGGTCTCCGAGGTCATCATGCGCATCCTGGACATCATCATGTCCGTCCCGGGCATCGCGCTGGCCGCCGTGCTGGTGACCATCCTCGGCAAGTCCATCCCGGCCATCATCTTCTCCATCGGCTTCATGTACATGCCGCAGATCGCGCGCATCGTGCGAGCCAACATCGTGAGCGAGTATGGCGAGGACTACGTGCGCGCCGTCATCGTCAGCGGCGCCCAGGCACCGTGGATCCTCATCAAGCACGTGCTGCGCAACTGCGCCGCCCCGATCATGGTCTTCACCGTGACGCTCGTGGCTGACGCCATCATCTTCGAGGCGTCGCTCACCTTCCTGTCCGCCGGCATCTCGGAGCCCACGCCTACGTGGGGCAACATCCTGGCCGACGCCCGCGCCGGCGTCCTCTCGGGCCGCTGGTGGCAGGCGCTCGTCCCGGGCATCGCCATCATGGTCACGTGCCTCGCGCTCAACATCCTTTCCAAGGGCATCACCGACGCCATGGCCGCCGCCCCCTCCGCGCCCGTCTCGGCCGAGAACTCCGAGAGCCGCCGCGAGGCCGACCTGCTCGTGGCCGACCCCGTGCGCGCCTACGCCGCACAGGCCGACACGCTGGCCGAGCGCCTGGGTGCCCTTCGCACGGTGGAGCTCGCCCGCACCGACCGTCGCGTGCCCGACTACTCCGTCGAGCCTCTGCTGCAGGTCAAGAACCTCTGCATCGGCTTCCCCAACCATGGTGACGTCCACGTGGTGGAGAACGTCAGCTTTGACGTGCGTCCCGGCCAGTGCATGGCGCTCGTGGGCGAGTCCGGCTGCGGCAAGTCCATCACCACCAAGGTCATCATGAACCTGACCGACCCCGGCGAGCGCATCACGGGCCAGGTCCTCTACAAGGGCACCGACCTCCTGAAGCTTACCGAGGAGGAGCACCGCAAGCTCCTGGGCACCGAGATCGCCATGGTCTACCAGGACTCGCTCTCCGCCCTCAACCCCTCCATGCTCATCTCCGCACAGATGAAGCAGCTCACCAGCCGCGGCGGCACCCGCAGCGCCGAGGAGCTGCTCGAGCTCGTGGGCCTCGACCCCAAGCGCACCCTCGAGAGCTACCCGCACGAGCTGTCGGGCGGCCAGTGCCAGCGCGTGATCATCGCCATGGCCCTGACGCGCGACCCGTCGCTGGTCATCTGCGACGAGCCCACCACCGCCC
>JAFUBJ010000033.1 GCA_017460265.1 Atopobiaceae bacterium
AGGCCGACGCTGTGGTAGCTTCCGGCGCGAAGGCTCCGCGCAGCAAAGCTGGGGCGGTAGCCCAGCTCCGCCATGGCCGCCAGCACGCGCTCCTTGGTCGCAGGGCGCACGGCATCCGACCCATTAGCCACGCGTGACACCGTCTGCGTCGACACGCCCGCAAGCTTTGCCACGTCGGCAATGGATGCGCTCGAACTGGAGCCGAATGCCATGGTAATCCCCTCTCGACCCACCCATGGTAGCGCAAAGGACAGCGCGCTCGCTTAAGGGGAGATGCCTCAACCCCTCAAAGGGCGGGCGCGACCGTGGCTCTTTGCGTTGTTGCCTGCGTGGGCAGCGACTTGTCCGGAACGGGTTGCTCGCCGCCTCCTTCGGACAAGATTCGGCCCAAAGTTGTCCGGAACGGGTTGCTCGCCGCCTCCTTCGGACAATCTGCCGGCCTCCGCCGTTCGTCTCTTCAGATTGAACGTTCGCGATTGCTATAGACGAACTTAACTAAAAATGTTAACGTTAACATTCAAGAGGATGTTCACGTTAACATTTCTCTAAGCACGCTGTCCAGCAACCTCGCATAGAAGGGATTGCCATGATCACCAACGAAGAGCTCGAAATGATGATGATCGAGATCGTCGCCTTCTCGGGAGACGCGCGCACAAAGCTTCTGAGCGCCGTGAAGGAGGCAAAGGAGGGCAACCTCGACCGCACGCATGCCCTCATCAACGAGGCGCAAGAGCTGCTCAACGATGCCCACAAGGCCCAGACCAACCTGCTCACCGCAGAGGCCCGTGGAGAGGTGACCTCCCCCACAATCCTGCTCGTGCATGCGCAGGACCACCTCATGACCAGCATGCTCCTGCGCGACGTCATCGAAACCCTTGTCGACATCTACCGCTAGCTCAGACCCGCAACGCAAGAAGGAGGCGTCGTGGACAAACTCATCGCAACCATACAGAAGTTCAAGCCGTTCTTTGACAACGTTGCCCGCAACAAGTACCTCAAGGCCATCAAGGATGGCTTCATCTCGTGCATGCCCATCGTCATCTTCTCGTCCATCTTCCTGCTGGTGGCCTACGTGCCCAACATCTGGGGCTTCACCTGGCCGCCCGAGCTTGAGGCCATCATCACCAAGCCCTACGGCTACTCGATGGGCATCCTCTCGGTAGTGGTGGCGGCCACCACGGCAAAGCACTTCACGGACAGTCTCAACCGTGACATGCCGCGCAACAACCAGATCAACTTCCTCTCCACCATGGTGTGCGCGACGGTCGGCCTGTTCATCCTGGCGTCCGACCCCCTCGAGGGCGGCTTCGCGTCCGACTGCCTCGGCAGCAAGGGCCTGCTCACCGCCTTCATCGCCGCATTCGTGGTCGGCGGGATCTACAAGTTCTGCGTCTCGCGCAACATCACCATCCACATGCCCGAGCAGGTTCCGCCCAACATCTCGCAGACCTTCAAGGACATCATCCCCTTCTCGCTCTCGGTCATCCTGTTCTGGCTGGTCGACCTCGCTGTGCGCACCCTCACGGGCAGCTGCGTGGCAGAGGGGGTCATTCAGCTGTTCCAGCCCATCTTCTCTGCCGCTGACAGCTACCTTGGCATCGCCATCATCTATGGCGCCATGTCGCTTTTCTGGTTTGTGGGCGTGCACGGCCCCTCCATCGTGGAACCAGCCGTTGAGGTCGCCCTGCTGGCGGGCATGACCGAGAACCTCGCTGCCTTCCAAGCTGGGCAGCACGCCACCCACGCCCTCAGCCTTGACCTGCAGTTCTTTGTGGTCACCATGGGCGGTACGGGAGCCACGCTGGTACCCTGCATGATGTTTGCCTTCCTAGCGCGGTCCAAAGAGCTGCGCGCCGTTGGTCGCGCCTCGGCCGTCCCCGTGACCTTTGGCGTCAACGAGCCCTTCCTCTTTGGCGCGCCCATGGTGCTCAACCCCGTCTTCCTCATCCCGTTTGTGGTGGCACCCGTGGCCAATGCGTGGGTCTTCAAGCTCTTCATCGACGTGTTGGGCATGAACGGCTTCCTCTACACGCTGCCGTGGACTACACCGGCACCGCTCGGCATCGTCCTGGGCTGCGGCCTCAGCCCGCTCTCGTTTGTCTTTGTGGCCGTCGCCCTCGTCATGGACTTCGTCATCTACTACCCATTCTTCAAGATGTACGACCTGGAGAAGTGCGAGGAAGAGGCCCAGATCGAGGCCGAGGAGCTCGAGGCGCGCGCTGCCGACAAGGCCGCACGCATGAGTGACGCCTTCCAGGGCAAGGCACCCGCCACGGCCGTCGCGACGGCTGCTCCCGCCAAGGCCTCCGTCGCCTCCCCTGCCGCATCGACTGCCTCGGCAGGCAGCCTTGAGGGCAAGAAGGTACTCGTGCTCTGCGCGGGCGGAGGAACCTCGGGGCTCCTCGCCAACGCCCTCGCAAAGGCGGCGGACGAGCACGGCATCGACCTCGAGAGCGCGGCAGGCTCCTATGGGGCGCACCTCGACATCATGCCCGACTTCGACCTGGTCGTGCTGGCACCGCAGGTCGCCTCCTACCTCGAGGACCTCAAGATCGACGCCGACCGCATGGGCGTGAAGGTCGCCGCCTGCGAGGGACGCCAGTACATCGCGCTCACCCGCAACGGCGAGGAAGCGCTCAGCTTCGTAAGCGACCACCTGAGCAAATAGCCCTCCCTTGGCGCGGGGCGTCCCATTTGCTGCGTGGGGCGCCCAACGTTACCCAGCACCATGCCCTGCCACCGCAAGCCCCTCCCCTGTCGAGAGGCCCGTAACCTGCAAAGGAGCACCGATGACCCCTACGAACGCATTTCCTGCCGGCTTCGTCTTTGGAGCAGCCACCGCAGCGTACCAGTGCGAGGGAGAGACGCACGGGCACGGCAAGGGAGAGGTGTCCTGGGACCCGTTCCTCGCCAAGAAGGGTCGCTTCTCCGCTGACCCCGCCTCAGACTTCTACCATTGCTACGAGCATGACCTTGCCCTGTGCGAGCGCTTTGGCATCAACGGCATCCGCATCTCCATAGCCTGGAGCCGGATCTTCCCCCAGGGCGTCGGCGCAAGGAACCCCGAAGGCATCGCGTTCTACCATGATGTGTTCCGCGCCTGCCGCGCCCATGGCGTGGAGCCCTACGTCACGCTGCACCACTTTGACACGCCGCTTGCCCTCTTTGACAAGGGCGGCTTTCTCGACCGTGCCACCATCGACGCCTTCGAGGACTATGCCCGCTTCTGCTTTGCGGAGTATGGCGACGAGGTCAGCAACTGGTTCACCTTCAACGAGATCTGGGCCGTGGCCAGCAACACCTTCATCGAGGGGACCTTCCCTCCGGGAGGCATCACGGGTGCCCTCGACAAGGCACTGCAGTGCAACCACAACATGATGCTTGCCCACGCCCGGGCGGTGCTCGCCTTCCACGAAGGGGGCCACAGGGGCAAGATCGGCGTGGTGCACACCTTTGAGAGCAAGTACCCCTACGACGAGAACGACCCCGCCGACATCCAGGCGGCCAAGAACGAGGACGTCCTGCAGAACCAGTTCCTGCTCGACGCGACGTTCAGGGGCGACTATGCTCCCGACACGCTGGAGTGCGCAGAGCGCCTCGCCGCGCTTTCGGGAGGTGCGCTCGACATCCGCGAGGAGGACCTTCTCTGCATGCGCCGGGCAGCGCGACACAACGACTACCTGGGCATCAACTACTACCAGAGCCGCTTCCTGCGCAGCTATGACGGCCCCACGGTCCTGCACCACAACGCGACGGGCGACAAGGGCACCGAGCGCTTTGCCCTCGCAGGCGTGGGCGAGCGCGTGAACAAGGAGGGCATCCCCCGCACGGACTGGGACTGGCTCATCTACCCGGAGGGCATGTACGACCTGCTCGTACGCATCCGCCTGCAGTACCCCAACTACCAAGAGATCCTCATCACCGAAAACGGGATGGGCGCCAAGGACGTGCTGGTAGAGGACACCGTCGACGACTCCTACCGCATCGACTATGTGCGGGCTCACCTGGAGTGGCTGCTCAAGGCCGTTGACGCAGGCGTCAACGTCACCGGCTACTTCTTGTGGTCGCTCATGGACATGTTCAGCTGGACCAACGGCTACGGCAAGCGCTACGGCTTCTTCTACGTCGACTTCGAGACCCAAAGGCGCATTCCCAAGGCATCTGCGTACTGGTATGCGCAGGTCGCACGATTAGGCAGGCTCACCTAGCAGCTCCGCGGCGCAAGCACGCGCCCACAAGGAGGGAGGAGCACCCGATGAAAGACATCAACAGCATTGCGGATCGTCTGTTCCCCTATCTTGCCAGCAAGGTTGAAGGTCCCTCGGGACCGGTGCTCGCCATACGCTCGCCCGCCCGCAGCGAGATCGCCGGAAACCACACCGACCACGAGGG
>JAFUBJ010000034.1 GCA_017460265.1 Atopobiaceae bacterium
CGATCCGACGAACATCGAGGCCGCCCACCTCCGTTGCAACGCGTCGCGCGGCACGAAGGCTGGGCTGAGCGAGCGCGGCACCCCCTCCCGCCGGTGGTGACGTCTCGTCACGACCGGATCGGGCTCACCTGAGCTTCGAGGAAGCCGAGTCATTGAGCGGGCCGCAGTCCGTCCGAGGGGTAGTGGTGTTCGAATCTTGGGGCCCACCTTGCCTGGATGGTGGGCGCCGACTGCAATAATTCCCTATCGAGAGGCCTATAGGGGGTGTCCCATGACCGTATCCGAGGCTGTCGAGGAGTCCATCGCTGCCGCCATTGACGCGGGGAGGGTGGACGAGCATGCCCACGCCGCGCCGCTGCAGGCGCTGCGGACGCTCGCGCGGAGGGCGGACACCGCCGACCCGGAGAAGGACAACGTGACGCTGCCGACCATGCTCAAGTACCTCTCCGCGCTCGGGATGCTGCCGGACGAGGCCTCCGGCTCGCAGTCGGCACCGAAGGCTGGCTCAATGGGCCGCATGCGCGACAAGTTCCGCGCCTTCGACGGGGGCAAGGCAGCGAATGGCTAGGCTCGGCCGCGAGGTCCCACGCGTCTGGACCCCTCCGCTGCGCGCCCTCACCCCCGAGACCTCGCTGGGCTACGACGTCATCGACTTCGCCGGGGACTACCTCGGCATAGACCTGCTGCCATGGGAGCGCTGGCTGTTCATCCACGGGCTCGAGATCGTCGGCGACCTCGACGGCGAGTGGCAGCTCCGCTACCGCATCGTGCTCGTGCTCGTGGCGCGCCAGAACGGCAAGAGCGTCATGGGCATGGTGCTCTCGCTCTTCTTCCTCTACGTCCTCGGCGCCGCGCTGATACTCGGCACCGCGCAGGACCTCAGCCAGGCCGAGGAGGTCTGGGAGGGCGCCGTCAACATGGCGCAGGACAACGAGGAGCTTGCCGCCGAGATAGAGCAGGTATTCAAGGGCAAGGGCAGCAAGGAGCTGCGCCTCGAGGGCTACCGGCGATACAAGGTGGCCACGCCCAACAGGAAGAACACGCGCGGCAAGACGTCCAACCTCGTGCTGCTGGACGAGCTGCGCGAGCATCAGACGTTCCAGGCATGGAGCGCCGCGTCCAAGACCACCAAGGCCGTCCGCTCAGGGCTGGTCTGGTGCATGAGCAACGCGGGCGACGGGTCGAGCGTGGTGCTGAGGCACCTGCGCACCCAGGCGCACCGCGCCATAGGCGACCCGGACGGCATCTGCGCCGACGCGGCAGACGCCGAGCCGGACGAGGAGACCGCGCAGGCCATGGCCGACGCGATGTCCTCGATCGCGATATTCGAGTGGAGCGCCCCTCCGGGGTGCGACAAGTGGGACCGCGACGGGTGGGCGCAGGCCAACCCGTCCATGGGCTACGGGTTCCTCGACGAGGCCACCATCGCGACGGACTGCGCGAGCGACCCGGAGGACGAGTTCCGCGTCGAGGACCTGTGCCAGTGGATAACCGCCTCGGTCGAGCCGCCGTTCCCGCGCGGGTCGTGGGAGGCGGGTATGGACCCCAAGAGCGAGCTCGCTCCGGACGCCGAGCCGGTCTTTGGCGTGGACGTGTCGAGCGACCGGGAGCACAGCTCCATCGCCGTCTGCGGGCTCCGGAGCGACCGGCGCTGGCATGGCGAGCTCGTGGAGTACCGCCCGGGCATCGCGTGGCTGGTGGATTGGTTCCGCAGCCGCGTAAACGAGCCGCAGTATGGCGGGAGGATGCGCGTGGCCCTGCAGGGCAACGGCGCGCCCGTCTCCGCCTTCTCGGAGCTGCTGGCGGCCATCGACGGCATCGAGGTGTTCGAGTGCAAGGGACGCGACCTCGGCGCCTTCTGCGGGCGCCTGTGGGATGCCGTGGCCTCCCTCGACCCCGACAAGGACGAGGGCGAGGGCAGTGACGCGGTGCCCATCATGCACCGCCCGCAGCCGAGGCTCGACCTCGCCGCCAACGTGAGCGTGACGCGCCCGATGGGCGACGGAGCGTGGGTGTGGGACCGCGTGCGGTCCATGGAGGACGCGAGCCCGATCGTCGCGCTGACCATGGCCCACGGCCTCGCCACGCAGGTCCCCGAGCGCGAGCGCACGAGCGCCTACGAGGACCATGACCTGATGATTCTGTGACAAGGAGGTTGCCCATGGCGCTCACTGATGCCATCGCGAGACTCCTCGGCTGGCGGCGCGTGGTGGTCTACGACCACAGCGTGGTTGCCGCGAGCATCGCGGGCATGACGCCCACGGACCTCTACCGCAGGCAGCCCGCCCTGCGCGCCGTGGTGAGCTTCCTCGCCGACAACGTGGCGGGCGTTCCCATCAAGTGCTACGTGCGCGAGGGCGACACCGACCGCCCGCGCGACACCGAGAGTCCGCTCGCGCTGCTTCTCGCACGACCCGGCTGCGGCATGACCACCTTCGAGCTTGTGCGCGCCACGGTGAGCGACCTCAAGCTCTGGGGGCAGGCACTGTGGTTCGTCGTGCCCGAACCGGACGCAAAAAGCGGCTGGGCGATTCGCTACGTGCCGTGGGCGTGGGTCTCCGGCAAGCAGACGGACGACGGGTTCGAGCCGAGCGCGTACGAGGTGACCAACCCCTACGCGACCACGCAGACGGTCCTCCCGGCCGAGTGGTGCGTGCGCTTCTACGGCTACCACCCGAGGGGCGTGATGGAGGCAGCGAGCCCCATCGAGGCGCTGAAGGACGTGCTCTCCGAGCAGATCAGCGCGTGGGAGTTCCGCAACGGCGTCTGGCGCAACGGCGGGCGCGTCTCGCAGTGGATCAGCCGCCCGGCGGGCGCCGAGTGGGCGCCGGGCGCCCGCAACCGCTTCATGAAGAGCTGGAAGGAGCGCTACAGCGGCCGTGACGGTGACAACACCGGGGGCACGCCGCTGCTCGAGGACGGGATGCGCCTCGAGACCACCCAGCTGAACGCCCGCGAGGCACAGTGGCAGGAGGCCACCCGCCTCGCACGCGAGGACGTCGCGGCCGTCTACCACGTGAACCCCTCGCAGATCTGGCACAGCGAGTCCCAGACCTACGCGAGCGCCAAGGACAACGCCCGCGCGCTCTACGCCGACACGCTGGCGAACGACTTCTCACTCATCGAGCAGCGCATCAACGCGGTGCTCGTGCCGATGCTTGGCATGGACCCGTCGCGCAACTACTGCGAGTTCGACCTCTCGGCCAAGCTCGCCGCCAGCTTCGAGGAGCAGGCGGGGGTCCTGCAGTCGAGCGTGGGCGGGCCGTGGATGCTGCGCAACGAGGCGCGCGCGAAGATGAACCTGCCGGCGCTGCCCGGCGGAGACGAGCTGATCGTGCCGCTCAACGTCGTGGAGGGCGGGCTCGCGAGTCCCAACGACACCGACCCGACCAAGGCCGCGCCGCTGTCCAACCACATGGCGGTCGCGCCCGAGATGTCGGAGCAGCTCGCCAAGGCGCTCGCGGAGGCGATCGTCCTCGCGGCGACACAGCTGCAGAAGCCACAGGCCAAGGCGCTGCCGGAGGGCGAGGGCAGGCGGCCCGGTTCTCTCGGCGACGGTTTCGTTCAAGAGAAGGCGAGGCCGACCATCGACCCGACGAGGGTTGCCGAGGGAGACGTCAAGGATGTCTTGCGGCGATTCTACGAGAGGCAAGCCACGAGCATCGCCAATCGCCTCGCTGCAACGAGTCGCGATGACGTGCTCCACGAGGGAACTCTCGAATGGTGGGGCAAGGAGCGATGGACGAGCGAGCTAGGGCTAGACCTTACGAAGGTACTGACCTCCTCATCCGAAGACATGGCGACGCGCGCGCTTCGCGAGCTGAGGCTTGATGCGGCGCTGTTCGACCGTACGGGACTCTCCGAGGCCATTGGCGAGCTCTGCGCCGTACAGGCAGACAATATCGTGCAATCGACGCTCGAGCGGCTGACCCGAGACCTGCGCGGGATTGAAGAATGGACGCCCGATGTGGTCAGGGGCTGCGTCGAGGAGTCCATGCAGCGCACGTCGACGCGCTATCTCGTTCGAAACGCACGGTCGCTGGCAAACTCCGCTGCAAACGCTAGTGTGATCACGGTAGTTGGCGACGCTCTGCCAGGAGCGAAAAAGAAGTGGATAACCACTGGCGTGAACACGCGCAGCGCCCATGCGATGATGCACGGTCAAACGGTGGACATCGGGGATACGTTCAGCAATGGAGCTATGTGGCCAGGTGACCCCATCCTAGGTGCAGCCGGGACGGTCAACTGCCGCTGCCGCGTCGAGGTCATCCGCGACAAGCACAACTCATACGACCACGGGGTGGGCAACGCAGCGTTCTTCAGGCGCCACGAAACAGCCGTCGGAGACGTTGACATTGCTTATGAGCAGTTCGGTCACAAGGCTACAGAGCATATGAAGCAGTTCGGCATCGACCCCACAAGCGGCGAGGGCCGCAACGATTACCGAAGGCTCGCGCTTAGGTTCCTCCAGCAGTTCGATGAGGTGTTGTACGGCGAGTGGCATGCTGTCACCGAGTATCCTGCATTCTTCTTCCGTATCGGGGAAGATATAATGATTGTCATGGAGGAAAACCTAGAGTTTGTTTCAATGTTCCCAAGGGGTATTTACAATGAGCGAATCAAGCGTGCGAGGCATTGGCTCTAATTCCGATGCTGAATTCATGCGATTCTTTGCGATGGTTCAGGAAAGCGCTTCTGAGCTTGGCAAGGTGTTCTTTATAGATGACGCTGAACCACGCGAGACGTGGGTTGACGGCATGCACGCAGAAGACATGTTTGGTTGGCTGGTGCCAAACGATCTCGCTGACGTCTTTGAGACGAAGTGGATGAGCGCTTGGCGCACCAGGTCGCACCCAAACCGCCTTAAGTGGCTTGACTTCTTCGTTTTAGAGCGATGGCATCTGGGCGAGGACGGCAAGTTGTCCGTCTCGTTCGACAAGGTCGAGCCGGTAAGCTTCTGATCTGAAACTACAACCCAGCCCACCACGCGCCCCGCAAGGGGCGCTTTTCGTAAGGAGAGACAAGATGCTCGATCGATTCAAGCGGCTCGTCGCCGACTACTACAACGAGCGCGTCGAGAAGACCGACAATAAGGCCATCTCGGCCGAGGACGTGTACGTGGTCTGGTCCTGCAAGACGCTGCAGAACTGGAAGGCGCTGCTCAGCACGCCCGTGCCGGACGGCATGTACTACGAGCTGACCTACGACGGCGACCGCCGCGTGACGTACCTCGACGCATACAAGAAGTGGGAGAACGTCCCCATCGCAGACTAGCGGCGACCCCGCACACCATCGGCCCGCGCGTGCCAGATAACGCGCACCCTTCCACCGGCCCCGCATGGGGCCTTTTTCATGCCGATTGGAGGCAAGCAATGCCAGACATCCGCACCAAGGCCGTCGACCTCGCCGCCGACGCCGCGAACGTCACCACCAGCGCCGAGGGCGGCGGCTCCATCACCGGATACGCGTCGACGTGGACGCGCGAGCCCGACTTCTACGGCGACGTGGTGGCAAAAGGCGCGTTCGCGAACAGCATCGCGCGCATCGAGGCCGAGGGCCGCACGCTGCCGCTCCTGTGGAACCACGACGTGGGCGACCTCAAGAGCTACATCGGCACCGTGACCGGCCTCGCCGAGGACGATCACGGACTGCTGTTCACCGCGACCTTCGACGCCACGCCCGAGGCGCAGCACGCACGCGAGCTGGCCATGGACGGGCGCCTATGCAAGTTCAGCTTCGCCTACGACGTCATCGACCAGATGGAGGTCGAGCTGGGGGACGGCCGCAGGGCCAACGAGCTCCGCGAGCTGGACGTCCACGAGGTGTCGCTCGTGATGTACCCCGCCAACCCCGACACCTCCGTTGTGGAGGTCAAGGGCGCGGCGTCGAGCACATCGATCATGGGGCCGAGTGCGGTGGAGAACACGCTGACCATCAACGGAGGCTTCATCGACGCCTCCACCATCACCACCGGCAGCCTGACCGTGAAGACCGGGCGCCGCAACAGCAAGGCCGACGAGGACGAGCTGCGCGCCGTCCGAGCGTCGCTCATGGAGTGCGTCGCCAAGGTCGACGCGCTCATCGGCGACGAGGCCGACGAAGACGATGCAGACGGGACGGACGAACCCGCCGAGGGCGGCGAGGGCGAGGCCACGCCCAAGGGCCGCGAGGTGGAGCAAGCCCGGCTCGACGCATACAGGAAGGCGCTTCTCTGCGCCTACGGCAAGAACACGAACAAGGAGGGCAACAATGCCTAACATCAAGGAGCTGCGGGAGCAGCGCGAGTTCCTCATCGGCCAGCTGAAGGCCGCCGAGACCATGGACGACCTCGACAGGGTCAAGTCCGACATCGACGAGGTGGACGCCCAGATTGGCGTCCTCGAGAAGCGCGCCGCGCTCGTCAAGAGCCTCGGTGGCACCAGGGCCGTGCACGTGGGCGGCGATGGCGAGCTGCGCGCCAAGACCCTCGGCGAGCACTTCGTCAAGTTCCGCGAGGCGAACCCGTCCGCGGACAACCGCATCATCGCAACGCCGTACTCCATGAAGGCCGCCGGTGACCCGACGACCTCCGCGAACCTCGTTCCCACCGAGTACGAGCCCGAGGCCGTCCGTCGCGTGGCCGCACCGCTGTCCGTGCTTGACCTGTTCGCGCGCAAGACCATCAGCGCTCCCATCTATTCGTGGAACGTCTGGAGCGCGACGACCGGCAGCGTCGGCACCACCGCCGAGGGCGCGACCAAGAACAAGCTCACCTACAGCTACGTGCCGAAGAGCGCCACGCTCCAGAAGGTCACCGGCATCATCAAGATGACCGACGAGCTGTTCGAGGACGCGCCCTATGTCGCCGAGGCCATCAACCAGGACCTCGTTGACGACCTCAACGCCAACCGCCAGACGCAGGCCGTCACCACCCTGCTCGCCACCTCCGGCCTGCAGACCAAGACCGTGACCTACGCGAAGGCCCTCGACATCTTCCAGGGCATCCTCGAGGCCGCAGCAGCCATCGAGGACGCGACCCACATCGCCCCAGATTCCGTGGTCGTGACCCCCGCCATCTGGCTCGTCCTGCGCTCCGCCATCGACGAGGACGGCCACTTCTACGCCGGCGAGCCGTTCGGCGACTCCGACTACCAGCGCCTGTTCGAGATGACCTTCATCAAGAGCGCCGACGTGACCGCCAACCACGCCATCGTGGGCGCCTTCGCGCGCGGTGCCGAGCTGGTCTCCAAGGCGGACGGCGTGCGCGTCGACTCCACCAACAGCAATGACACGGACTTCGAGAAGAACCTCGTCTCCATCCGTGCCGAGGCCCGCGAGATTCTCGCGGTCAAGCGTCCCGGCTGCTTCTGCAACGTGACCCTGACCGCCACATCGAACGGCTAGAACCGCCGACGAGCCCCCGCCGAACCTCTCCCCGGCGGGGGCCGTCCCATATCGAGAGGGGGCTGACATGCTCCGCATCTACCGCGCGCCCGACGGGCGCACCTACCAGTACGAGGAGGGCGAGCAGCCCGACGGCTACGAGCCGACTGACGCCCCGAAGTCGAAGCGCCGCACCGCGCAGAACAAGCGCCGCACGGCGCAGGACAAGTCGAAGGAGTAGGGCCATGGCATACGCCGCCACCCCGTGGGGCTATGACGTGGACGGTGACGTGCCGCCCATCCTCACACTGCAGGGGTTCCACGAGCTTACGGGCTCCAAGTTCGTCAGCGACGAGCGCATACAGTCTTCAATCGACGCCGTGACGGCGCGCTTCCGCAGCCACTGCGGCTGGCACGTGGTCGGCGCGCTGGACTGCGAGGCGACGCTGGACGGCGGCGAGCGCCGCGTCTGGCTCCCCTCAGCGCACGTCACCGAGCTGCAGTCCGCCGAGGTCTGCGGCACCGACGTAACGGACCGCTGCGAGTGGTCGCGCCTCGGCGAGGTGCGGCTGCCCTACAGCCCGGACGTGCTCGGTGCGGTGGTGGTGCGGTTCCGGTCCGGCTTCGCCGAGGCTCCCGAGGACCTCGCGGCGCTGGTGGCTCACCGCGTCATCCACAACGTGTCGCTACCGTTCGGCATCCAGCAGGAGACTGCCGGCAGCGTGTCAATCAGTTACGCGCAGGGTGCCGTCAACGGTCAGGGCCTCGCGCACCTGACCGCGTCCGACAGGGCGGCGCTGTCCGCCTACAGGCTGCAGGAGGTGCGCTGATGCTTCCAAGCTGGTGCACGGACGTGGCGACGGTTCTGCGCGCGCCAACGGTGGTCCGCAGCGGCCGCGCGTCGCCGGACTGGCGCAACGCGGTCCCGCACACCGTCGCGGGCTGCTCGCTGCAGGGCTCGTCCACCGAGACCGACTTCGACGGCGCGCAGCGCAACGCAAGCGCGTCCGCCGCGACGCTTCTCTGCCCGCCCGGCGCCGACGTCGCCGAGGGCGACCGCGTCAAGTGCGGCGGGCACACGTGGGAGGTGGACGGCGTCCCGTTCGAGGTCAGGAGCCCGACCGGGCGCACGTCGCACCTGCGCGTGCGGCTCCGAGAGTGGAGGGGGTGAGCGCATGGCGGACGTCACGTTCGAGCTGACCTTCGACAGCGGCGGATTCCAGCAGGTGCTCAACAGCGCCGGGACGCGCAGACTGCTCGACTCCCATGCCGACACGGTCGTGGCCAAGATGGGCGGGCTCGCCTACAAGCGCTCGTTCTCTGCCACGTCGTACGGCTATGGCCCGCGCCCAGCCGTCGCGGTGTTCTCCACCAAGTCGAACAACCCGCTCACCGCGTACGTCGCGCGAAAGCGGCTGGAGGGGGCGATGTGACCGTGCTGGAGGAACCCATCGACTGCGCCGCAGAGCTGGCCGCGTGGCTCGCTGAGAGTGGCCACGACGCCGTTGCCGACGTGCTGCCGGACGGCTTCATGGACAGGCTCCCGATCGTCCTGCTCCGCAGCTCGGGTGGCGTGCGCGAGTGGCCTGTCATAGACCGTCACCGCATCGGCGTGGACGCCTATGGCGAGACGGTCAACGAGGCGCTCGCCGAGGCCCGTGCGGTCTACGCGCTGCTCGACACCATCAACGCCATCCCGCCCATGCTTGGCGGGGCGCAGGCGTACTCGTTCGCGTCGGGCGGGCTGCCGCAACGGGCAGACGATCCCGAACACCCGGACGCGCCGATGGCCACCTTCCTCGCGGAGGTCGCCACACGCGCAAAGCACACCGACTAAAGGAGGTGCCTCATGGCACTCAACGCAAAGGAAATCATGGTCCCGCTCGCGGACCAGACGCTCACCACTGGCGCCGCGTTCTCCGGCGACGTGGTGGAGACCATCCCGGCAGACTTCGACGCCGCCCTCGCGGCAATGTCCTCGCTCTCCGCCACTGGCTACCTGTCCGAGGACGGAATCTCGCTCTCGACCAGCTTCTCCCTGTCCGACTTCAAGGAGATGAACCGCGGCACGGTGCGCAAGGGCGTCGACGACTTCACCGGCACCATCACCTACACCGAGCTGCAGATCATGAACGAGGCCGTGCTCAAGCGCAAGTTCGGCGAGGACAACGTGAGCGTGACCAACGCCACGCGGGATCACGGCAAGCAGCTGCGCGTCAAGATCGGCAACAGCCTGCCGCCCATCCAGACCTTCGCGTTCAAGTTGAAGGACGGCGACGCCAAGGCCATCGTGTGGGTCAAGCAGGGCCAGATCACCAACGGCATAGACATCACCTTCGCGGCGAACTCCATGGCCAGCGTGCCCATGGAGGTCAGCTGCTACGACAACGGCAACAACGACAGCATCTACATCTTCTTCGACGACGGCACCACGCTGTCGGCCTAGCGGATGACAGGGAGGGGAGACATGGGAAAGACAAGGACCGTCAGGCTCGGCAATCGCAAGCGCAAGTGGCTCAACGTCGAGTGCCCAGTGGAACTGCTGCGCGTCAACGACGACGGCACGATCGTGACCGACGACGCGGGTGACCCCGTCACGGACACCGACGTACGGACGTACCGCGTGCCGCTGCGCGGGTCGCTCAAGATGGGCGAGGTGCTGCTCTTCCGCACCCCCGACGGAGGGGACGCGGAGGGCCTCGACGCCATCGCAGCCTTCCACAAGCTGCTCAGCCGCTATATCCCCAAGGATGTCGTGGACGAGTTCGACACCGAGGACCTCGAGGACTTCTACGTGGCGTGGGATGCGGCGAGCGACGCCGAGGGAGGTCCGTCGCAGGGGGAATAGCAAGCCTCGCCGACCTCGTGCACGATCACGGCGGGGCGCTCGACTACGACCTCATGACCATGACACAGTACACGCTTGACGACCTGGGCGGGCGCCTCACCACGGGGGCGCTCGCCCATTTCGTCAAACATCTGCCGTCGCACTCCGAGACCATGCGCGCCCTCTTCCCAGAGGACGCAGAGAGGGTCGCGTGGACGGACGGCGACATGACCGCGCAGCTGCTCGCACTGCTCATCGACGAGGTGCGCGGCATGCAGTGGATCTACGCAAGGAGCCACAGCAGAGGCAGCGTTCGCCGTCCGCAGCCATTCAAGACGCCTTGGACGGAGGGCGACGGGCGCGGGGAGCGCCACATAGGACTCGGTCCGATCACCATCGCCGAGTTCGACGCTTGGTTCGACGGAAGCGACTAGGACAAGGAGGTGGGCGGCGTGGCAGGACGCATCGAGGTTGCCCAGGGCTACGTGACGATCGTCCCGTCTCTCAAGGGCGCGCAGCAGCGCATCGCCTCCGAGCTGACGCCCGCAGCCGTATCGGCCGGGAAGACCGCCGGAGAGGCCATCGAGAAGGGCATCGCACAGGGTGCGCAGAGGGGCGCGAAGGAGGCTGGCGAGCGAATCGCCTCCGACGTCCCCAAGTCTGGCGACACGGCCGGAAAACAGGCCGGCGAGAAGCTGGCCAGCGGCATGAAGGCCCCCGTCGCCAAGGCGAGCGACCAGATAGCCAAGGACGTGCAGTCCAAGCTCGGCAACGCCTTCAAGGGCATGGGCGACAAGCTCAAGTCGTTCGGCTCGTCTGTCGGCTCGTCCATGTCCATGACCAAGTCTATGTTCGGCGAGGCGTTCGGCGAAATCGGTGGACAGATAAAGGGCAGCAAGTTCGGGCAGGCGTTCTCCGGCATCGCGAGCGGCGCGAAGGGCGCCATCGCGAGCGCGACAGGGACCGTCAAGGGCTTCGCCGGGTTCATGGGCTCCGCGTTCAAGGGCATCGCCGGTAAGGTGGGCCCCGCACTCGCCGTTGTCGGCACCGTCGCCAAGACGACGTTCGACGGCGTGAAGTCCGTGGCCGGCACCGTCGCGAGCGGCGTCTCCAGCGCCTTCAGCAGCATCGGCGAGAAGCTGAAGGGGCCGATGTCCGCGCTGGGCGGCATGATGTCGACTGCGATGAAAGGCATCGCAGCCGGGGCAGCGGCTGCCGGGGCCGCGCTCGTGGGAATTGGCAAGAGCGCGCTCGACTCCTTCGGCAACTACGAGCAGCTCGCGGGCGGCATCAAGCTCACGCTCGGCGACGAGGTGTGGGACACCGTCAAGGAGCGCTCGAAGACCGCGTTCTCCGAGATGCAGATATCGCAGAACGACTACCTCGAGAAGGTGAACCTGCTCGCCACGGGCCTGAAGGAGTCACTCGGCGGGGACGCGCAGGCCGCAGCCGACCTCGCGAACGACGTCATAAAGGCGCAGGCCGACATCGTCTCGGCGAAGGGCATAGACCCGCAGACCGTCTCTGACGTGTTCTCCGCAGTCGCGCGCGGCAGCTACCAGACCCTCGACTCCCTCGGTCTTGGCATCAAGGGCACCAAGGAGGGTATGCAGGACGTCATCGACAAGGCAAACGAGTGGCGCGTCGCGCAGGGCAAGGCGGGAGACCTCACCATCGACAGCATGGCCGACTGCCAGCAGGCGCTCGTCGACTACGTGGACTATCTCGGCATGTCGGGCTATGCCGCGAGCGAGGGCGCGGACACAGTCCAGGGCTCCATCTCCAAGATGAGCGCCGCGTGGACCGACTGGACGGCCGAGCTGGGCAAGAGCGACGGCGACATGGGCCGCGTGACGCAGAACCTCTCCGAGTCCGTCCAGGACGTCGCGCGCAACGTGCTGCCGGTCCTCTCCAATGCCATCGGCTCGGCAGTCCAGCAACTCCCGGGGCTCGTCACGACGGTGGGTCCCGAGCTCGGCAACGCGCTCGTGACGATCGTCGACTCGGCGACCGGCGGCATGGCCACCAAGGCACTCGATATGGCCCAGCCCATAACCGACGCGCTCATGGGCGCGTTCGACGGCATCGGGCAGTGGGCGGACGAGCACTCGGGCGACCTCGACGGGCTGCTTGGCAGCTTCGAGGAGTTCGGGGGCAAGGTCGCCGAATTCGTCGGCGGGGCCATAGAGACTGCCGGGCCGATCGTCGAGGGCTTCGCCAACGGCGCGCTCGCCACGGTTCCCGCCGTATTGGACCTCGTGGGCGGTGCGCTCGACTTCGCGGGGGGTCTCGCTTCGCACTTCGGCGAGGCGTTCGAGCCGCTCGGCGACATCCTCGGCCCCATCGCGAGCTCCATCGGAGGGGCGCTCCTGCAGGGCATCAGCGACCTTGGGGACGCGCTCGGCTCCGTGGACTGGGATGGCTGGGCGACGTCGGTGAGCGACGCGCTGCAGAGCGTCGTCGACTTCGTGAGCGACCGCATCGAGGAGATCAAGGGATTCTTCCAGGGCGTTGGGGAGTTCATCAAGGACCCCATCGGCAGCATCCAGGACGGGCTCGGCGACCTCTTCGGGGCGACGTCGGCGACGACCGATAGCGTCCAGGGCAACTTCAGCTCCATGGCTGGCAGCGTGCAGGTGAGCACGTCCAACATGGTCGGCTCCATCAGCAACGTCAACAACACGAAGCTGAACAACCAGGCGGCGAACTTCACCGCGAGCGGCAACGTCATGACCTCGAAGCCCGCCGACAGCATCAGCGGCCTGACCCGCGCGGCGTCCGGCCTCAGCAGCAAGAAGGTCGACTACACGGCCACGGGCAACATCACGACCGGAACCACCGTCGCCGACCGCATCTGGGCGACGGTCAAGGCCGTTAACAACATGTCGTCCAAGAGCATCGACGTCACGACCAACTACAGGACGACGGGCAGCGGCCCGACGCAGGCGGGGAAGGCCGCGGGCGGGGTCGTGAGGCGGTTCGCCGAGGGTGCAGTGTTCACGAAGGCCACCATGACCGACATCGGGATTGTCGGCGAGGCTGGGGCAGAGGCCGTCTACAGCAACGGGCGCGACACGGGCATCTTCCCGCTCACCAACCGCCGCTTCACCGGACCCTTCGCTGCGGAGATAGCCGACCAGGTGCTCGCCGCAACCGGCAGCGACAGACCAACCATCAACATCACCGTCACCGGCGTGGTCGGGCCCGACGACACGGCGGCGGAGGTCGAGCGCAGGCTCAGGCTGCTCGGATTCTAGGGAGGCGACAGCGTGGCAGACGCCAAGATAACCAAGGCCCCGACGATGAGGCCGACCTGCATGACGAGCCCCGCCCGCCAGTCGGGCGGCTCGCGCGTGATGAAGGTGACGTGGAAGAACCCCGCGTCGGCGACCGACAAGGGCAACGCAGCCCGCTCCGAGGGCGTCGTCGTCCACTGGGACCTGCGACTCGTGAGCCGCACGGACAGCAAGAAGACGCTCACCCGGCATGTGGACCAGAAGTTCGCCAACGCGTCGACCACGAGCGCCGAGCTGAACCTGAACTCCTTCCGCTCGCGCGAGTTCCCGAAGGAGCAGTGGACGCGCGACACCTTCTACCCCGGCGCGACCGACAACTCCCACGAGTGGACCAAGATGTGGTGCCTGCGCTCCGTGTACTGCGGGGTGTACTACTACAACTCCAAGGGGGCGGGGCCGGGCACCATCTCGTCCACCAACTTCAAGCAGCCCTTCAACACCACCGTGTCCAATCCCGAGCAGGACGCCGACACGGGCCACATAAGCTGCAAGGTGAGCACGCCGAAGGGCGACGACCACCTGGAGATTCACAGCGGGTGGTGGAAGAGGACCGTCTACGACTCCCGCACGAAGAAGACCACGACCGGCACGGGCAAGATCACGCGCGGCAGCTCGGCCGCCGTCGCCTACGACGTGACCGACCGCATGCAGCTCGACTACGACCAGTACGTGCGGTTCACCGTCGAGGCGCACACGCGCGGCTACTGGGGCGACTCCGCCAAGCAGAGCAAGACGCTCTACGTGAGCTTCCCCAAGCAGCCGCAGATAGGCGGCGTGGACATCCCGAGCAAGAGCGGCTCCGACAAGGTGACCGTGCACGTGAGCACGCAGCAGGCCACGAGCGCCGCCCCGCAGCACCCCGTCACGGGCGTGCGACTGCAGGTGCTCGGGAGCTGCGAGTGGGCGAGCGAGTCGCAGATTCCCGGCAACGCCGACTGGGAGGACCTCGACGTGCAGGACGACGGCGAGTGCACGGCCATCTCGTGCACCGTCTCCGACGTGAGGCCCGAGCCGGACACGTACACGTGGCTCCGCGTCAAGACGTGGAACCAGATAGAGAGCATCTTCTACCGCTACTCCGCGCCGTACCGCCTGAAGTCGCTCGAGACGAAGAGCCCCACGGCTGCGGGGGACGGCTGCACCATCACCGAGGCGGCTGCGGGCAGGGACGGCACGTCGGTCGTGGTCACCACCGCCTACGACGAGGACAGCCAGAACACGGGCACCGAGATAGCGTGGTCCAAGTACCGCGACGCATGGACCTCGACCGACCAGCCCGACAGCTTCGATGCGACGTGGGCGACGAACACGAGCACGTACGAGCGAAGCGGCGTCACGAGGTACAAGGGCACGGTGCAGATAACCGTGCGCGGGCTCGACCCAGAGACGACCTACTACTTCAAGGCGCGGCGCTACCTCGACGGCGACACGACCACCTACAGCACGTGGTCGAACATGGCCCAGTGCACGACGCTCGCCGACCCCGAGGACGGCGAGACGGGCGACACCAAGCCCAAGCCCGTGCCCGACTCCGTGACGCTCTCCGTGCCGCCGTACACCCCGCGCGGCGAGGGCGTGCCCGTCACGTGGACGTTCCAGCCGGACAGCGGCGAGGACGTGGACGAGGACGAGGCGGCGCACCAGACCGCGTGGGGGCTGTACGTCCCCGCTGGCACCTACGCCACGGGCGGCAGGGCTAACCCCGAGTGGGTGGTCGCCACGGGAACCGACGCCAAGGGCGCCCACACCATCCCCCACGAGGGACAGGCGGGCACGCGCGGGCTCTCCGACCTCATGCTGCTCGTGGCAGAGTACGGCGGCGAGGCGGACTCCATCGCGCTCGCCGTGCGCGTCGCGACGGGCGGCTCGTGGCGCGAGAGCGAGGCGGTCACCGCACGCATCGCCGACGTGCCGGGGCTCGTGGCACAGGCGGCTACCGTCACGGCGCAGCCGGCGCGGATAGACTTCTACAGCGACCGGCAGCCCGAGCTGACCATCGTGGTCAGGGCGCGTGGCGGCTCCGGCGAGATGCCGTGGGGCGACGCATGGCAGGCCGAGGGCGACGTCGCGTGGAGCGGCGCCAAGGCACCCGCGTGGCGCGAGTGCGACCCGACCTCCACCGAGCTCTACGCGCAGCTGCAGCGGGACCTCGCGGACGCCGCGAGCCCGACCAGCTCGACCTCGACGTGGGTGGCGGGCGCGTGGGCGTCCCCCGAGGCGGAGGCCGCGTTCGCAGAGTCGTTCGGGAGCATGGCGTCCCTCGACGGCATGGCCGCAAGCGGCACCACGCTGTCGCTCAGCATCGACAAGGGCCGCTGCCTGCGGTCGGTCGGGGCCATGCGCGTCACCGCCTACGGCGGCGGGGAGTGGTCCGAGCCGACCTCGGTCTCGTGGGCCACGTCAATCGACACCAGCGACCCGACGTACGACGCCATCTCCGTCACGCTGCCCAACGCCGCCACGGCCACCGCGCTCGCCAGCGGCACGACGGCGCTCATGCTCGACCTCTCTACCTACGACTGGGACGCCGACGCGAGCGTTGCAGTCGCTCAGGACGCCATCGACGCCTACCTCGCGGCGGGCTACGCCTACGCGGCCACGGTGGAGCTGCCTGACGGCCTCGACCTCTGGGACGGGGCCACCTACGACGTGAGCGCCACCGCCACCGACCCCGCCACCATGCTCACGAGCGGCGTGGCGACGTGCGCGATGGCCGTCGCGGGGGCGCGGCAGGCGCCCGAGCTCGCCGAGGTCGACGCGACGGTGACCCCGCACGACAGCTACGACGCGGACGGCAACCACACGCTCACCGCCGACATAGCCATCGGCACGCCCGAGGGCGCCGCCGACTCCGACCGCTTCGACGTGTACCGCGTGACCCCGGACGGGGCCTACCTCGTGTACCGCGACGCATCGGCGGACGACGTGGTCACCGACCCCTACGCGCCCTACGGCAAGGGGGAGCTGGCCTACCGCGTGGCGGTCAGGACGGCAGACGGCGACACGAGCTGGCGCGACTTCCCGTACGAGCTCGACTTCCACGCCCTGCGCGTGGAGTTCGGGAGCCGCCACGTGGAGCTTCCGTACAACATCGTGCCGAGCGACTCCTACTCCAAGGACTTCGAGGCGCGTCGGTACATGGACGGCTCGGTGGACGGCTTCTGGAACGAGGGCGCGACGAGGAAGGCGGGCTTCTCCACCGACCTCATCAAGCTCTACGACCGCGATAGGCTGGCAGACGTGCGGGCGCTCGCCCAGCACGCGGGGCCGTGCTTCGTGCGCACGCCGGAGGGCTGCGCGTTCATGGCCGACGTGCAGGTGACCAGCATCGGCACCGACTACCGCTCGGCAGCAATCGGCGTGTCGCTCGACTGCACCGAGGTCGAGCTGACCGCACAGTACATGGGCACCACAGAGACGCAGGAGGGCTGACGTGGACTGGGGCAGGGGATACGGCTCGCTCTGGCGCGTCTACCGCGTGGACGAGTCCACGTGGGCGGACGCGGGCGCCATGGGCGGCGTGACGGCCATATCGGTCGAGCGCGACGACGGCGAGTCGAACCCGCTCATGGAGTCGGGCACGTTCACCGTTGACTCGCAGCCGACCGACGCCTTCGAGGCTGGCTACTACCGCATCGTGCTCTACGCGACGCAGGACGGCGCGACCGAGCGCGTGGACGTGGCGACCCTCTACTGCCAGAGCGCCCACCGCGACACGGAGCGCGGGCGCTCCGCCCACGAGGTCACGGGCGACTCCGTGCTCTACCCGGCGTCGGTCAGGCAGCTCGCGGTCGGCAGCTACTTCCCCGAGGGCGCGGGGTGCATGGCCGAGGCGGCGCGGCTGCTGCGGCAGTGCCTCCGCGCCCCCGTCACCGTGGACGACGCGGCGGACCCGACCCTCGCGTCGCACGTCGTGTTCGACGCGGGGACCACGGCGCTCGACGCCGTGCGCATGGTGCTCGGGGCGTGCGGCTGCGTGATGCAGGTGCACGGCGACGGCACGGTGCACCTCATGCGCCGCCCGACCGAGGTGTCGCTCGTGCTCGATCGCGCCAACGCGCGGCTGCTAGAGCCGCTCGTGCGGAGCGACTACGACCTCTCGGGCGTGCCGAACCGCTACTACGCGCGGCAGGGCGAGTTCCTTGAGGTCGCGACCAACGAGGACCCGGCGAGCGACTCGGGCCACCCCAAGCGCGGGTTCTGGCACGACGAGTACGACGAGGGCCCTGTGCGCGTGGACGGCGAGACGCTCCACGGCTACGCATGCAGGCGGCTGGAAGAGATGTCGGTCGTGAGGGACACGCGGACGTACACGCGCAAGTGGTGGCCCGGCGTGCACCCCTGCGGGGTCGTGCGCGGCTCGATGCCGAGCGTGTCGCTCGACGGCGACATGCGCGTGGTGCGGCAGTCCGTCGACTGCTCGCACGGCATCAGCGTGACAGAGGAAGCGGCCAGGGAGGTGGCGCTTTGGACAAGGGCATAAGCGCGGCGACCGCATGGCGGCTCGCCGACACGCTCAGGGGCAAGGCCGAGGTTGAGGTCCCCCAGACGGGCACGGCGACGTTCGTGCGCACCGACGCTGACGGGACCGCGTGGATACGCATCCCCGGCAACGACTTCGACACGCCCGTCGAGGGCGGCGTCACCGCGAGTGCCAGCGCGGGCGACACGGTGAGCTACAGCATCGGCGGCGGGCGCGTGTCCGTCACGGGCAACGTGAGCGCGCCGTCGACAAGCGCGTCGCACGTGGACGAGGTCGTTGCACCGGTTTCGGAGATGGCGCAGTCGGCGGTGCGCGACGCGGGGCTCGCCGCCGCAGCGGCTGACTCCGCCCAGGC
>JAFUBJ010000340.1 GCA_017460265.1 Atopobiaceae bacterium
CCGACTCGAAGCCCTCGTCAAGTGCGGCGATGGCCTTCTCGGCGTCTGCCACCGTACCGTCTTCGGGAAGCGCCACGAACTCGGAGGTCATGATGCGGCCTGCGGTGTCTTCGCGGTAGCCAAGCAGCTGGCGAATGGCGTGTTGCTCCTTGACGCCCATCAGGCGCAGGAGCTTCTCGGCCTTTTCGTAGTCCAGCTCCGACACCAGGTCCGCCGCGTCGTCCGGGTCCATCTCGGAGAGCATCTTCGACGCGGCGCCCTCCTCCATGCCGCCCACCAGCTCGGCCGCCATCTCGTCGTCGTCCAGCTCGGCCATGGCCTCGGCCGCCATCTCGTCGTCGAGCGTGGCAAAGACCTGGCCGCGCAGGCGGGGGTCGAGCTTCTCGATGATGTCGGCGATGTCCGCCGGATGCATGTCGTCGAGGGTCTTGTGGCTGACCGAGAGCTTGACGTCGGAAAGGTCGCGCTCAAGAAGGTCCATGTAGTTCCAGGCAATGATGCGCTCTGGTATGGGGTGTCCCAACGCGCGTGCGGCGCGGCAGGTCAGGTTCTCGAGCGTAGGAGAAAGCGAGCGGAGCAGTCCGCGCGTGCCCACCTCGGCGCCAAGGAGGCGCAGCTGCGTGGAGCTGGTGTCCGACAGCTTGAGGTCGTTCACGCGGACGACGCGCATGCCGCGCGTGTCGACAATCTGCTTGTTGAGCAGGTCGCGCGCGATAAGCACCTCGGAGGGTTGCAGGTACGAGAAGCGCAGGTCGGTCGAGCTGACCTTGAGCTGGATCTCGGATTCGTTGAAGCTGTCGACATACTTGCGCCAGCTGATCATGAACGGCGTGCGGCCTGGGCCCATGAAGGCCAGAGACGTCACGCGCGGGAAGACCTCGCCCGTGGCGATGCCAAGGTCGGAGACCGAGCCAAGCCGCTCTCCGTTTGAGTCATAGATTGCGTTGCCCAGAAGCTGGGATAGGTAGATCATGCGTGCTCCTTCGCTTGTGCACCCCACGGCGCCACAAGCTCAGCAGCACCGAGGGGTCATCGACTGTGAGGTCGAGGTTTCATCAATGACCCTTCTCTTAGATGATCGAAATTGGTATGGCGCAACACCGCGCCCGAACCATTCTAGCCTCTCGCTGCGCGAGTGACGTGCAGAAAAACTTGATTCTTTGAATTGAGTGGCGTTGACCGGCTACTTTGACGCCTTCTTGAACTCGTCCACAAAGGAGCCGAACATGCCCTTGGTCTTGCCAAGCTGGCGTCCGAGCGCGCGCGAGCCCTTGTCGACAGCCTCTTCCGCCTGTGCCGCGGCCTTTGCGCCCTCGATCTTTGCGCGGACCGTCGCTTCGCCCGCCTTTGCGGCAAGGCCACCCGTGAGCTCTTGGTGAGCCGCCTCGGGCGTCACGATCATGTAGCCCTTCTCGTATCCCACGAGCATCGAGGCGGGCACGCTGAGCAGGCCGACGAGCGACTCCGCCATGTTCCCGTCGCCCACGAGAAAGGCGTCAACCTCGCCCGTGGCCTCGTCAAACGAGACGTCACCCACATAGCCGAGGGACTTTCCCGCCGTTGTCTTGGTGTCCATGCCATCCCACATGATGCAGCGGTCCCAGTCAAGGAACAGCCTTCCGCGGGCCTTGTCGTCAAAGGCAGCGTCGCCCATGGTCACGCGAAAGCCGCCGTCCACCGGTTCGAGCGCGTCGAGCGCAACAAAGACGTCGGGGCGCTTGACCATGCCGACGATGTCGGGACGGCTGACGAGGAAGCCGACAAGCTGCGTGCCCTCGGGAGAGAAGACAGCCCGATGCGTCTTGCCCAGACGCTCGAACGCGCCTGCCTTTCCCTTTTTGGGAACGTAGACGGGCTTGCCCTTGAACTCGCTCAGCTTGCGCATCGGTCCTCCAGACGAAATGCGGGACGCCACCTGTGGTGGCGTCCCGGCATGACAGGTAAGTCTTGCCTGTTACTCGGCATCCTCGGCGGGAGCCTCGTCCTCGACGGCCTCGACCTGAACGGCCTCAGCCTCGGACTGGGTCTCCTCGATGGCGGCCTCGCCGGCTGCGACGACGGTGTCGGTCACGGCTGCGACGGCATCGCTGACCTGCGCAGAGGTGGTCGAGACAACGTCAGAGAGGGACTCGCGGAGCTGGTCCATGCGCTCGCGGGCAAGGTCGACCTTGGCGCGAAGGTCGTCGGTCGTGGCGTCAACGGAGGGGCGGACGGAGTTGATCTTCTCGTTCACCTTGCCGGCAGCGCCCTCGTAGGCATCGACCGCGGAGTCCCACGCGTCGTTGACTGCGTCGGCGGCCATCGCCCTGGTCTCGGCGCCGGAGCGCGGGGCGAGCAGAGCACCGATGCCGATGCCTGCGGCAGCGCCCACGATGCTGCCAAGTAAGAAGCCAAGCTTGCTAGCAGTTTTAAAAACGCTCATGTTTACCTCCTGATTCGTGCCCCGAGGGGCTTGTCAACAAACTCATGCGGCACGTTTGCCTTCGTGCCGCCTAAAACCTTGCCAACGCCGTTGAGCACGGCGGTCAAACACTCCCCTAGCGAACCGTCCAGGGAGCCGGGATGTGCTCTTCCGGCTCTTCCGGCTCTTCCGGCTCTTCCGGCTCTTCCGGCTCTTCCGGCTCTTCGGTGTCTTGCTCTGATTCTTCCTCTTCAGGAGCTGCCTCGACGACCAACGGCTTGGTCACCAGGGTCGAACCAAGCTCATCCTCATACTCCTCGCCCAGGGGCTCTTCGAAGACCTCGTCCTCAAAGATGGGCTCAGG
>JAFUBJ010000341.1 GCA_017460265.1 Atopobiaceae bacterium
CGCATTGGGAACAACTCCTATTACGCCTGCGTGGGAGGGGCCAATCCCATGCGTGCCCTGGTGGCAGACCTTGTTGACGGAACTGATGAGGTGCACCGCATCAGCGAGAATGGCCTCTACACCCGCGCCCGCCCCGCGCTCGTGAGGCGCTACCTCACCGACGAGGCGCTGCGGAGCGAGTTCGACCAGATCGTCCGTGCCCGCAAGGTCGCAAATCCCATGCGCTATCCAGCGGATACGCTGCGAGCACGCCTGGTGGGAAAGGCCATGGAGCTCAACTACGACCGCAAGTTTGCGCGCTACTACCCAAAGCCCACCGACACCTCATTCTGATCGAAAAGGACGCTGACTCACACGCTAAGACATGGGGTGAGCATGTGTGTTTTCGTTCTCCCAGCATCTTGGTGGTATGATGGTGGGCCTATTCTGACCGTTTTCGATCGATTCCATGTTGCCGACGCACCTTGTCGGCAAGGCTTGGAGGATTGAATGTATAACGACCAACGACCGCTGGTGCGTCGTGGCATTTCCCTGCTCATAGCAGGTTCGCTTGCTCTCACGCCGGCACTTGTGCCCATGAGCGCCTTCGCAACGTCTTCCTCAGAGCTCCAGCAGGAGCTTGCCGCCGCCACGGCCCAGCTCGACTCACTCCAGGCGACGCTCGACCAGGCCGAGGCGGAGCTGGGCAAGACCAACTACGAGCTTGATGTGACCCGCGAGGAGATGGCCGCCCTCGAGCAGCAGATCGCGGACACCCAGGCTCAGCTCGTCGTGGCGCGCGAGCACCTCTCGAGCGTCATCGAGTCCACCTACAAGCAGGGCACGCCCAACCTTGTGGACCTCTTCCTTGGCGCCGAGAGCTTTGACGACCTCGTGTCGCGCATCTATTACGCAAACAAGGTGTCTGCCGCCCAGAAGGACGCCATCGAGACGGTGACCACCCTTCAGGCCTCCCTCGAGAGCGACCAGGAGGCGCTGCGCATCCACGAGGAGGAGCTGTCGGCACTTCTCGAGTCCCAGCAGGCACAGCAGGCCGAGGCGGAGGCTGCCGCGGCAGCCCAGGCCGCCTACATCGGCCAGCTCTCTTCCGAGCTTCAGGCTGCCATCGCTGCCGAGCGCGCCGCCGCCGCCGAGGCGTCACGCGCTGCGGCCGAGCAGGCACGGCAGGAGGAGGCCGCCAAGCGCGCGCAGGACCAGTCTGACTCCTCAGGTGGGTCCACGAGCACGGATTCCGGCTCCAATTCCAGTTCGGATTCCGGCTCCAGCTCCGAGTCCACTCCCGACCCCGAGCCCACCTATGTCGAGCCCGAGCCTGAGCCCGTATACTATGACCCCACTCCGGTCAACACGACCCCCACGCCCTCCTATGACTCGTCCGGCAGCCTGCACGACATCGCGCTCTCTGCCGCCCTCTCCCAGGTGGGCAAGCCCTACGGCCATGACAACAACGGCAGCAACTGGGACTGCAACGGCCTGACCAACTGGGCGTGGGCCCAGGCGGGCGTCTCCATCCCCTATGCCTCCGGCCACTCTTCCTACGGCCAGTTCCAGTGGATGAAGAGCAGCGGCCGCTATGTGTACTCCATCGGACAGCTTTCGCCTGGCGACCTCGTGTTCTTCTCGTATGACGGCGGAGCCACCTGCTATCACGTGGCAATGTACGTGGGCGGCGGCATGGTCGTGCACGCCCTGAGCTACTCTCAGGGCATCCAGGTGACGCCCCTTGATTGGTGCGACGGATTCTGCGGCGGCGGCTCGCCGGTGTAGCGTCCCTGCGCATGCCAACGAGGCATCTTTCGGAGGACGGCAATTGCGGCACGCCACAATTGCCGTCCATTTGGTTATGTCCCCCACCCATTCAGCTACCGTCCACAAATGTCCAGAGGCCGTGAAGCCCTTATGAAAGAGGCGTGTAGCGTTTTGCCATGGCTCACGCCCTTCTGTACCGTAATGCACACCCGTCTTTTCGACCTCGGCAGCCAAAGGAGGCGTTCATGAGAGCCATATCCGGTCGACACTCGACAATGCGGCGCGTCATAGCGGCAACGCTTGCGCTCTCCCTCGCAGCTGCACCCATCACCACCTACACGGGGATTGCGTACGCTGCAAGCTCCGAAGAGATTCAGGCGCAGCTTGACGAGGCCTATGCCGTGCTCGACGACCTCGCCTATTCCGCCCAAGTCGCCGAGGCAGAGCTCGGCAAGGCCAACTACGACCTCGACGTCACGCGCGAAGAGATTGCACGGCTCGAGGAGGAGATCGAGGCAAACAAGCAGCTCTTGGCAGAGAAGAAGGAGTCCCTCTCCGGACAGGTCAGGGCCTCGTACAAGAGCGGTCCTGCCGGGATGATCGAAGTCATCTTGGGCTCGGCGAGCTACGACGACTTTGTCACGCGCCTCTTCTATGCCAACCGCATCAGCAACCAGCTTGCGAAGACCATCGACGAGATCGAGGTGCTGCGCGAGCAGCTCGACCAGCAGCAGAGCGACCTCGAGCAGCGCGAGGTGGAGCTGGAGGAGCAGGTTGCCGCTGCCGAAGAGGCCCTCGCGGCCATGGAGGCGGCGCAGGCTGAGCAGGCAGCCTACATCGATCAGCTGTCCGAGGAGCTGAAGGAAGCCATCGAGGAGGAGCGTCGCAAGGCAGCCGAGGAAGCCCGTCGCAAGGCCGAGGAGGAGGCTCGCAAGGCCGCCGAGGACGAGGCGCGTCGCAAGGCCGAGGAGGAGGCCGCCGCAGCTGCGGCCGCAGCCGCGGCTTCCGGGGACGACGGCTCGTCTGACTACAGCTACACCGTCGACACCTCCACCTCAAGCGACGAACGACGCACCATTGCCGTCAACGCGGCCCTCTCGCAGGTCGGCCTCGCCTACGTCTGGGGCGAGCAGATTCCCGGCGTTGGCTTTGACTGCAACGGCCTCACCAACTGGGCGTGGGCCCAGGCCGGCGTGACCATACCCTACACGTCCGGACACTCTAGCTATGGCCAGTTCCAGTGGCTGAAGGCATCGGTGCGCTGGGTCACGAACGTCAGCCAGCTCCAGCTCGGCGACCTCGTGTTCTATTCATATGACGGTGGCTACACCTGCTATCACGTGGCCATGTACATCGGCAACGGCAACATCGTCCATGCCTGCGACTATCGCCATGGCATCTGCGTGTGGCCCATCAACGAGTGCTCGGGCTTCTGTGGCGGCGGCTCGCCCATCTAGCGAGGAGGTTTCCCGGCATGAACACGCCCATCCTTGGCATCATCGGCGGCGTTGGACCCCTTGCCACCGCCTACTTCATGGAAGCCCTCATCAAGAGGACCCCTGCCGCCACCGACCAGCAGAACATGCCCATGATCGTATTCAACGATCCGCAGATCCCCGATCGCACCTCCTACATCCTCGACCACTCCTGCCCCAACCCCGTCCCCGAGATGGCCAAGGTGGCACGCTGGCTCGAGGATGCAGGGGCAGACTTCATAGCCATCCCCTGCAACACGGCCCATTACTTCTATGACGAGATCGTCCGGTCGGTCTCCATCCCGGTCCTGAACATCATGCACGAGACGGCAATGCGCATCGCGCAGACGCCCGACGTGCATGTGGTTGGATTGCTTGCCACCGAAGGCACCGCGCGCTCCGGCGTGTTCCAGGACATCTTCGAGCAGATGGGGCTTTCCGTTATCGTCCCCGACGACGACTCGCAGGAAGTCATCTCGGAGCTCATCTACGGGCAGGTCAAGGCCAATCAGCCCTACGATGTCCAGGCGTTTCTCTTAGAGGCGGACAAGCTCCGCGAGCGGGGATGCGACGCAGTCGTCGTGGGCTGCACCGAGCTATCGGTCATCTACCAGGACCTCACCGAGCGTCCCTCATGGCTCTTTGACTCGCTCGACATCCTTGCCGAGCGCTGCGTACAGGTCTACCTTGCCGCTCGCGCGGCAGGCGGCAACGTGGAGATGTAGAGGGATTACGCAAGCTCGCGATAGAAGCAGCTCCTATGCCCCGTGTGGCAGGCAGGACCCGGGGAGTCGACCTCAATGACAAGCGTGTCCGCGTCGCAGTCGACCAACACGCGCCTGACCTGCTGCATGTTTCCGCTCGTGGCGCCCTTGTTCCACAGCTCCTGCCTCGAACGCGACCAGAACCACGTGGTCCCCGTCTCAAGCGTGAGCCGAAGCGACTCCTCGCTCATCCAGGCGACCATCAAGACCTCGCCTGACCCCACCTGCTGCACGACCGCCGGAATGAGCCCGTTGGCATCAAACTTGAGCGTCACCTCATGAGCCAAGCAGCCACGCACCTCTTCCCCCGCATACATTCCTGACATAGAAAACTCCTTCAGAACAAGGTCGGTCCGCCCTAATGAGCGGCCAGGAATTCTGTCGTGTAAGGCCCGGAATGAAGGGGTCACCGCTCAGACAGTCCTCGCCTCAGGTCGGCTGACGCCGCGCAGGGCGCGGCTACCGACCTGGGCTGCGGAACTCGCGTTGACCCTTTCATTCCGGGCCTCATGCCACTAGAAGTCCAACCTCACCGGGATCCCCTGCGCAGCCATGTACTCCTTCACCTGCCGCACGGAGAACGTGCCAAAGTGGAAGACGCTTGCGGCAAGCACCGCGTCCGCCTCCCCCTCGATGATGCCCTCGGCAAAGTGCTCCAGTTCGCCCACGCCACCCGAGGCAATGACAGGGATGGGCACGGCCCGTGCGACCGCACGGGTGAGTGCCAGGTCAAAGCCGTCCTTGGTGCCGTCACGGTCCATGCTGGTGAGGAGAATCTCCCCTGCTCCGCGCTTGGCGGCCTCAGTCGCCCACTCCACGGCATCGATGCCCGTGGCGACGCGACCTCCCGCCAGGTACACCTCCCACTTGTCGGCCTTGCCCACGCGCTTGGCGTCGATGGCGCAGATGACCGCCTGGCTTCCGAAGGCGATGGAAGCCTGTGTAAGGAGCGTCGGATCCTTGACCGCGGCGGAGTTGAACGACACCTTGTCGGCGCCAGCGGCAATCATGCGGCGCGCGTCGGCAACCGTCTTGAAGCCACCCCCGACGGTATAGGGAATGCGTAGCTCTTCGGCGGCGTGGGAGGCAAGGTCGATCGTGGTGGCACGGTCGTCTGAGGTGGCGGTGATGTCAAGGAAGACGACCTCGTCAGCTCCCTCGCGGTCGTAGGCGCTCGCCAGCTCAACAGGATCTCCCGCGTCACGCAGGTCAACGAAGTTCACGCCCTTGACGACGCGGCCGTCCTTGACGTCAAGGCAGGGAATGACTCGCTTGGTCAGCATGAGAAAACCTCCAAAGCATCCTCAAGGGTGAATGCCCCCTCATAGAGGGCACGTCCGGTGATGGCACCCTCTATGACGTCCGGACCCAGCTTTGCCAAGGCGCGCAGGTCGTCAAGGGTCGCTATGCCACCAGAGGCCACGACCGGGAAACCGGCGACCTCGGCGATGTGACGATAGGCCTCGGCATCGATGCCTGTCTGCATGCCGTCACGCGCGACGTCGGTGAAGACGAGATGACGATAGCCCAGCGCGGCAAGGCGCGACACGAGCTCGTCAGCCCCAATCCCCTCGCCCTCGCGCCAGCCGTTCACGCGCACCTGGCCAGCCTTTGCCGCCACGTCGGCAACGAGGAGGTCGCCATGGCGCTCGGCAGCTGCACGGGCAAACTCCGGGTCACGGACGAGCGCAGTGCCGATGGCTATGCGCTGGGCACCAGCATCCGCCAGCCGCTCGATGGCAGCCATGTTGCGCACGCCGCCTCCCGTGTCAACGGATATGCCCTCGACCTTGCAGATGGCAGCAATAGCCCGTGCGTTCTTGTCCAAGGCGTCCTCGTCCTCTCCGAAGGTCGCAGAGAGGTCTACCACGTGTATCCAGCGCGCACCGCGAGCGGCAAAGTCGCGGGCGACCGCAACCGGGTCGGTGGAGTAGACGTCCATCTGGGCACGGTCGCCCTGACGAAGGCGCACGACCTGACCGGCAACAAGGTCGATGGCGGGAAAGAGCAGCATGCTACCCCCTCACGACGCGCACGAAATTGCGAAGGATCGTCAGGCCCGTCCCCGAGGACTTCTCGGGGTGGAACTGAACGCCATAGACGTTGTCCTGCCAAACGGCGGACGCAAAGCTCCTGGTGTAGTGCGAACGCGTGGCCACGGTCTGCGCGTCGACGTCGGAGGACAGGGCATAGGAATGCGTAAAGTACACGTTGGCGCCCTCGGCCACGTCCACAAACAGCGGGCACTGGCGTCCGTGGTCGGTCAGGTGCAGCTGGTCCCATCCCACATGGGGAACCTTGAGGCGCCCAGCGTCGAGCTTGGTCACCGAGCCGTTCATGACGCCCAGGCCAGGAACCCACTCCCCTCCCCAGGTTATGTCGCCGTTACGCTCGCTTCCCCGGTCGTAGAGCAGCTGCAGGCCAAGGCAGATGCCCAGAAACGGCACGCCCTTGCGGATGGCGCACACCACGGCGTCGGCCTGGCAGGAGGTGCGCATGTAGCTCATGGCGTCCTCGAAGCTCCCCACACCCGGCAGGATGACGCCGCTCGACTCGCGTATTTGCCGAGGGTCGTCCGTAATGAGCACGTCCCCACCCACGGCAGAGACGCTGCGTGCCACGGAGAGCAGGTTTCCCTTGTGGTAGTCGACCACGGCTATCTGGTGACGTGCCATCACAGGCTCCCCTTGGTCGAAGGAATGTCGTCAACGCGAGGATCGTCCTCAAAGGCCACGCGCAGCGCCCGCGCGCATGCCTTGAAGGTCGCCTCGAGGATGTGATGGGCATTCTCGCCGCAGAGCTCACGCAGATGCAGCGTTATGCCTGCCTGACGGGCAAAGCCCACAAAGAACTCCTTGCCCAGCTCGGTGTCGAAGGTGCCCACCTTGTCGGGGCCGATAGGGACGTCCCAATAGAGCTCTCCTCGACCGGAAATGTCGACTGCGGCCAGCACAAGGGCCTCGTCAAGGGGCACGGCGACATCGGCAAAGCGGCGGATCCCGCACTTGTCACCCAGCGCCTGGCCAATTGCCTGGCCAAGCACGATGCCCACGTCCTCGACGGTATGGTGGTCGTCGACCCAGGTGTCGCCCTTGCAATGCACGCTCAGGTCCATGAGCGAGTGGCGCCCAAGCGCCGTGAGCATGTGGTCAAAAAATCCGACACCCGTATCTATGTCGCAAACGCCATGCCCGTCAAGGTCGACGGTCACGGTGATGTCGGTCTCCCCCGTCCTGCGGGTGAGCGTGGCTTGTCTGGCCATCGTCACTTCCTGTCCAACAGGGTCGTCAAGGCGCTGACGACGCGGTCGTTCTCAGCGGGCGTGCCCACCGTGATGCGCAGGCAGTCCTCGAGCCCGGGAGCCGAGGAGAAGTCGCGCACCAGGATGGAGTACTTGTCACGCAGGCGGGCGCGCACGATGCCGGCGTGCGGCACCCGCACCAGCAGGAAGTTGCCCTGGCTGGGCCAGACGCG
>JAFUBJ010000342.1 GCA_017460265.1 Atopobiaceae bacterium
AGGGGATACTCCCTTGTGAGTCAGGCTGACTCACAAGGGAGTATCCCCTTCGAGTCAAGAGGCCCAGTCTTGCGGGTCCTCCGGCTGAATGGTGCCCAGAATCTCCTTGCTTTCCTCTGCGCCGTCAAGACGTGCGACACGCGTGGCGTGGTTTGCGATGGCGTGCTCCATGAAGTTGCGGATGTCGCGCGCATTGGCAAAGTTCTCGGGCTTGGTGGCAACGCGATGCTCGATGAGCGCCTCGGCGCGCGCCTCCGCCTCGGGCGAGAGACGATACTCCTGCCACTCAAGCTTCTGCTTGAGGATGGCCATGAGCTGCTCGGCGGTGTAGTCATCGAAGTGGATCGTGGTGCCAAAGCGCGAGCGAAGCCCGGGGTTGGAGTCAAGGAACCGCTCCATGAGGTCGGTGTAGCCGGCAACGATGACCACCAAGTCGTCGCGATGGTCCTCCATTGCCTTGAGAAGCGTGTCAACCGCCTCTTGGCCAAAGTCGCCCTGGCCCTTGTCGACGGTGAGGGCGTAGGCCTCGTCAATGAAGAGCACGCCGCCCAGCGCCTCTTCGATGACCTCCTGCGTGCGCGTTGCCGTCTGGCCAATGTAGCCTCGCACCAGACCCGAACGGTCCACCTCCACAAGTTGCCCCGTGCGCAGCACGCCAAGCAGCCGATAGATGCGTGCGACCAATCTGGCAACGGTCGTCTTGCCGGTGCCGGGGTTACCCAGAAACACCATGTGCTTTGATATGTCGGCCGCCTTCATGCCCTGCCGCTCGCGCATCTTCTGCACCTGTATGAGGTTGACCAAGAGGTTGACCTGACGCTTCACGCCGTCGAGGCCAATGAGGGACGAGAGCTCTGCCAGCGCCTCGTCAAGGTCGCCTTCCTGTTCTGGTGCCGATGCTGCAGAAGTCCTTCCCGCCTTGGTTGCAGGCAGGTCAACAGCGGGCTCCACGGTGCGGTACGACTTCTGGCTGCCAGGGCGCCAGACGGCGTATTCGCGCAGCATCTTCTCCATGCGCTCAAGGTAGCCGGTGAGATAGGCGGCATCGGCATCCGTCACGTCGTGCGAGCGCAGCGCAAGAATCGAGGTCCCAAAGATCTTGAACGTGTCGTAGATGACCATTGCGGCCTGGCGCTTGAAGGGGTCGGGCTGGAGCTTGCCTGCGGCATCGCTGACCACGGCATATTTCAGGACGGAGGGGACCTCGTCGGGTAGCGGTGCGGGAACATAGGTCCTCTTGCGCAGGCTCTTGATGACGGGGGCTTCCAGCGAGAGCCCCAAGGTGGTGCGGACAAACTCCACCTCGTCGTCCGCCACGATGCCGTCTGCCCGGGCAAGGCCTGCCCCAAACAGGGAGAGGTCGTTTTTGAGCTGCGCGCGCAGGCTGGGACTCAGGGTCCGTGCGTTTCCGACGTTGGCGCTTGTCAGGGCATCGCAGACGGCGTTCGACTTGTTGAGGAGGTCACGAAGGTCAAGCTGTTCCATGGGTCGCCTTTGTGTTGCGCGGGACAGGTACAGAGCTGCGGCCGAGGCCGCACCTACCTATGGTAGCGCCAAAACCTGAAGATGCTCTTTACGCGCAGATGGTCTCCCTTGTGAATTGAGGGGAGTCCAGAGGCGAGAATGTGAGCGTGAGGGAATAAAGGGGGGACGAGACGTTCGTAAAGGAGAACGCCATGAAGAAGACTCTTGTTGCTTGTGTCACGGCACTGACGCTCGTGCTGGGCGGGTGCGGACAGGCACCTGACACGGGTGCCCCAGCCACGCAGGAAACGGTTGCGGAGGAGAGCGGTTCCGGCGTCACCGTGGAACAGATCAAGGAGCGTGGATACCTGCTGGTTGGTGCATCGGGCGACTACTGTCCGCTGAGCATGCGCGAAGAGGACGGCTCGTATTGGGGCCTTGATGCGGAGCTTGCCCAGGACCTTGCGGACGACTTGGGCGTTGAGCTGCGCTTTGTCGAGACAACCTGGCCTACCATCCTCGACGACACCATTGCGGGCAAGTTTGACCTGGCCATGTGTGGCGTCTCTCGTACCGAAGCGCGCCTTGAGGCCGCACTCATGTCAGACCCGTATCTGCCCAACGGCAAGACGGTTCTCATGCGTGCGGAGGACGTGGGGAAGTACGCCTCGCTCGATGACATCAACAAAGAGGGCGTGCGCGTGATGGAAAACCCGGGCGGCACCAACGAGAAGCTGTCGCGCGAGTGGCTGCCCAACGCGACCATCACCATCCACGAGGCAAACGCCGAGATTCCCGCGCTCATCGCCGAAGGAGAGGCCGACGTCATGATCACCGAGATGTGCGAGGCTGGCTACTACGCGAGCCGCGACCCGCGCCTGGCCGCGCCCCTCATTGACCAGCCGTTCAGCAGGGGAGAGATTGGCGCGATCATGAACGCAGAGTCGGGCGACCTGCTTGCCTATGTGAACGACTTCCTTGCGCGCGAGGAGAAGAGCGGAAGGCTGGACGAGCTGCGTAACGAATACGTCTATGGCGACGAGGAACTTGACCAGGCGGCGTAGCGCTGCCAGGCTCTGATACGTAAGGGTCCCACCCCTTCGTATCGCTTCTGGGAAGCGATACGAAGGGGTGGGACCCTTACGTATCGGTTAGTTGTTAGAACAGCACGCCCTTGAGGCAGACCATGGGGCGGTTTGCGTCATAGTCCCAGCTGTGGTGGGCGTCGCCGCGGCAGAAGCGCGCGTGCTCACATGCGCGGCAGGTCTCGTTTGAGTCGGAGAGGTCTCGCCTGAAGAGCTCAAAGCGTCCCTCCCACACGTCGCGCAGGCGGTCGTGACGTATGTTTCCCTGTATGGTCTCGGGGCGGCGCTCAATGTCGAGGCATGCCCCGATGTCGCCATTTGCCATGATGGAGGCCGTGTAGACGCCTGCGTTGCAGAGCCAGTACCACTCGCGCACCTCAGCCTCATAGTCCAGGCCCAGGTAGTGGCTGCAGCCGTATTCCAACGGGTAGCCTTGCACACGCTTTGCGCGGATGAAGTCAAAGAGGCGTCGGTAGTCGTCGGGCGTGAGCATGAGGTCGGGCCGCAGGAGCGCTCGTCCGATGGGCTCAAGGTTGATGACGCGCCACGAGTCTATGTCCAAGCCGTCCATGATGGCAAACAGCTCGTCGAGCTGGTCAATGTTGCCGTGATTGACCACGGTGGTCACTTGGATTGCGTGGAACGCGCCCACGTCGATGAGGTTCTGGATGCCCGCCATGGCGCGGTCGTAACCTCCGCGCAGGCCCCTGAGCTCGTCGTGCGTGTCGCGCAGGCCGTCGATGGAGACAGAGATGGTTCCCATGCCCACATTCGCCAGGCGCTGGGCGACGCTAGGGGTAACGAGCGTGGCGTTGCTCGTCATGCCCCAGCGGAAGCCCTGGGCATGCGCATAGCCCATGATGTCAAAGAAGTCGCGGTTGAGCAGGGGCTCGCCGCCCGTAATGCAGAGCTGAATGCGCGAGGTACCGAAGTCGGCCTTGACCTGGTCGATGATGGAGAACCACTCCTCGCGCGTGAGTTCGTCTCCGCGCGCAGCGGTGCAGGAGCTGCCGCAGTGAAAGCAGCGCTCGTTGCATTGCAGCGTGAGCTCGAAGAAGAGTTTTCGCAGCTCAGGCCTGCGATAGAGCGTGCGCGTGTAGTCGGCGAGCTGGTTGAGATGCGCGGTCTTGACTGCCGCGAGGTCCATGGCTATGCGTCCTCGGGTGGGCCGTAGACGCCGACAAGCTCGTTATTGGTGGCCTCGAACTCTGGGGGCGGTCCATAGACGTCAGCCGTCTCGTTTTCGGAGGGATCGAAGTCCTCGGGCGGGCCATAGACGTCAACCGCCTCGTTCTCTTCCGGCTCAAAGTACTCAGGCGGGCCGTACACCGCTTCTACCTCGTTGTCGTATGGGTCGAAGGGGTTCGTGCAGCTCTTTGCGCTCGTCCCAGCCGAAAGCACGCCCATTGCGGCAAGGATGCCTGCTGCGGTGAAACCTCTGCGTGTGAGCTTCTTCATGCGGCACCTCCTGCTTTGCGGGCGTTGCTTCGATTGTATCGCAGGGACGGTGCCGCCGTCACTGCTCAAGGAAGGTAAGGTACTCGTCAAACACGTTGAAGAGCATGTCCGCCGAGGCGACGGGCAGCTCTGCCGTGGTATTGGGCAACTGCACGTGGCGGAAAAGGTCTGACGCGCGCGTCAAGACGAGGGCGGGGATGACGTCAAGATCCGGCCCAAAGATGACTTCCAGGTAGGGGACGTACTTGGCTGCTTGGAGCACCTCGTCTTGGTCGATTGCGTCTTTCCTCTTGAATTCCAGCGAGAAGGCATGCGTGGGCGTGATGACCAGCACGTCCGCGTAGATGCGCACCCACTTTGCTCGCTTGATGCGCAGCTCGAAGGCAAGTTCCCAGTTGTCGCAGTCCACGGAGCAGCCGTGCAGGTCTGCAAAGAGGTTGCGCATGACCTGGCGGGCGTCCGTAAAGGAGTGAATGAGGCCACGGGTGTCGTTGAGGTTGCGGCCAATGGCGCGACAGCCGCGCTCGAGTTCGATTAGCCACGTGTCTTCGTCAAGGGAGAGGAACTCGTCCACGAACCCGTACCAGCCGCAATAGTCTTGGAGGCCCTCGTGGGGATAGGCCTGCCGGATGAGGCCGTGCCAGCGATAGTCTTCGTCGTGGTAGCAGAGGTCACGAATGAAAGGATAGCGATAGAGGCACTGGTTGACCTCTTTGCGCGTGATGCCAAGCTTGTGGGCAAGCTCACGCGCAGTGATGCCGTCGTGAGAGCAGATGAGCGAATAGACGGCACGGTCGATGTCGGTGTAGGTGCTTGGCACGGAGGCTCCTTCTGGCGTGTTGCCTGGTTAGTATAGGCGAGGGGAGGGGATAGCTGGTGCGATGTTGTCCGAAGCGGGTTGCGCGCGACCCGTTTCGGACAAGTTTTGCGGGAAAGTGGTCCGAAACGTACAGCGTGCTACCTACTTCGGACAAGTCCTGGGCGATAGTGGTCCGAAACGAGCAGCGGGCAACCGGTTTCGGACAAGTCTCTCCCGGGATAGCGGTTGCACGATTGTGAAAGCAATAAGGAGTCACCCCTCCTCATTGACTTTGTCCGCGAAGGAGGCTATATTTATTTCTCGCGCTAAGGCGCACCAGACATTGCGGGGTGGAGCAGTCTGGTAGCTCGCCGGGCTCATAACCCGGAGGTCGTAGGTTCAAATCCTGCCCCCGCGACCAAACATGAGGCCCCTGACCAGCAGAGATGGTCAGGGGTTTTTCTTATGGACGAATCCCAAGACCCCGTTTTGTGGGCGAATGGACGAATTTTGGACGAATGGTCCACGCCAATAAAGCCCGAGTTATAGGACAAAATGTGTGCGGCGTCCGACCGCGTTCCCCCAGTTAGACCATGCTGTTTTAAGCTTGAAAGTTGCCTCTGGTCTGGAGCCCAAGATGAACGTGGTCAGGTGCGCCGTCTGCGGCGCGAGGATGCGGCGCAACGGCAAGACGAAGGCGGGCAGGACGAGGAGGCGGTGCGAGTCGTGCGGGAAAGGAAACGCTCCCCATGGTGGGGAGCACTCCCGCGTCGTGCTGCGTGTGCCCATGGCTACGACTGCCACGCCCCGCGGACGTGGTGGACGCGCACGCGCCCGGCGTCGAGGTTGACGCACACGCTCACGACGTCGAAGCGCAGGTGGGATGGCAGGGGGCCGTCGGATGCGAGCGCGCGGCCCACGCAGAGCGCCGCCCCGTGCGCGACCACGTCGTCGTCGATGAGCGACTGGAGGTCGTCGATCGTCATCTCGAAGCCCTCCACGGGCACGGGCAGCACGGCGACGGTGACGGGGAGGTCGCCCTCGCGGCAGGCGAGCACGTCCTCGAAGGGCGTCTCCTCGAAGCGGGTGAACCCTACGTGCGACAGGGCCTCGCGGGCGAGCTCCGCGCAGTCGCGGGCGTAGTCCCCCGTGACGGGCGCGGTGGCCTCCCAGCGCTCGGCGATGGCGGCGGTCGGGACGGTGGTTGCGGTCTGGCTCATGGTGTGCCCCCTTCGGGCTCTTGGGGGAGGCCCTTCCTCCCCTCGGGTCGTGGGTTAAGGGGCAAGCGCCATCCCCGAAGCACGCCCGTTTGCGGGCGGGGCGCGACGTGCGCAGGGGATGGCGCGCCAGGCGACGGGAGCAACGCGGCGTTGACGGGCTTGAGAGGTGGCCTGACGCGCGCGAGGCCGCGGAGCGGCCCGCGTGTGAGGCGGCGCCAGGGGTGCCTGCCGCCTACCAGGAGC
>JAFUBJ010000343.1 GCA_017460265.1 Atopobiaceae bacterium
CCCGCCAATCTGGTCACAATAGGCTGCATACCCACAAAACGACCCACCTTTTGTGGGTCGTTCCTCTCCAAGCCATCTGATGCTAGTTCATGAAAAAAGGGGCCGCCACGTTTCCGTGACGGCCCCTGGGCCATGTTAGCCGAAAAGCAGGGAAGACCTTACTTCTTGAGGGCCTCCTCGACGGCGACGGCGCACGCAACGGTGCAGCCGACCATCGGGTTGTTGCCCATGCCGATGAGGCCCATCATGTCGACGTGAGCCGGCACGGAGGAGGAGCCTGCGAACTGGGCGGAGCTGTGCATACGGCCCATGGTGTCGGTCATGCCGTAGGAGGCAGGGCCAGCAGCCATGTTGTCCGGGTGCAGGGTACGGCCGGTGCCGCCACCAGAGGCGACGGAGAAGTACTTCTTGCCAGCAAGCGTGCGCTCCTTGAAGTAGGTGCCCGCAACCGGGTGCTGGAAGCGCGTGGGGTTGGTGGAGTTGCCGGTGATGGAGATGTCGGCGTTCTCGTGCCACATGATGGCAACGCCCTCGCGGACGTCGTCAGCACCGTAGCAGTTGACCTTGGCGCGCGGACCATCGGAATACGGGATGGTCTGGACGACCTCAAGCTCGCCGGTGAAGTAGTCAAACTTGGTCTGGACATAGGTGAAGCCGTTGATGCGGGCGATGATCTGGGCGGCGTCCTTGCCGAGGCCGTTCAGGATAACGCGCAGCGGCTTCTTGCGAGCCTTGTTGGCGTTGTTGGCGATGCCGATGGCACCCTCAGCGGCGGCGAAGGACTCGTGGCCGGCCAGGAACGCGAAGCACTCGGTGTCCTCACCAAGAAGCATGGCGCCCAGGTTGCCGTGGCCAAGGCCGACCTTGCGGTCCTCAGCAACAGAGCCGGGGACGCAGAAAGCCTGCAGGCCGATGCCGATGGCGGCAGCGGCGTCGCTCGCGTTGGCAACGCCCTTCTTCACGGCGATGGCGCAACCGAGCACGTAGGCCCACTTGGCATTCTCAAACGCGATGGACTGGATATCTTCGGTGATCTCGTAGGGATCGAAGCCAAGATCGGTACAGATCTTACGGGCTTCCTCGAGGTCAGCGATGCCATACTCAGCGAGCGTCTTGTTGATCTTGTCGATACGGCGCTCGTAACCCTCAAACGAAACTGCCATTTGTTTTACGCCTCCTTTTCTTTACTCTTTGCGCGGATCGATGGTCTGGGCAGGAGCGTCCCACTGGCCATAGCGGCCCTTGGCGGCCTCGAGCGCCTGGTTGGCGTCGGTGCCCTTCTTGACGTCATCCATAAACTTGCCGAGGTTCACGAACTCAAAGCCGATGATCTCGTTGTTCTCGTTCAGAGCAAGCTGGGTGATGTAGCCCTGGGCGAGCTCGAGGTAACGGGCGCCCTTGGCGGCGGTGCCGTAGGTGGTGCCGACCATGGAACGGAGGCCCTTGCCGAGGTCGTCAAGGCCAGCGCCGATGGGCAGGCCGTCCTCGGAGAAGGCGGTCTGGGTGCGGCCGTAGACGATCTGCAGGAACAGCTCGCGCATGGCAACGTTGATGGCGTCGCACACGAGGTCGGTGTTCAGAGCCTCAAGGATGGTCTTCTTGGGCAGGATCTCGGCGGCCATAGCGGCGGAGTGGGTCATGCCCGAGCAGCCGATGGTCTCGACGAGGGCCTCCTCAATGATGCCCTTCTTGACGTTGAGGCTCAGCTTGCAGCCACCCTGCTGAGGTGCACACCAGCCGATACCATGGGTATAGCCCGAGATGTCCTCAAGCTGCTTGGCCTGGACCCATGCTCCCTCCTCGGGAATGGGCGCAGGCCCGTGGTATGCACCCTTGGTCACGGGGCACATACGCTCGACGTCTGCTGAGTACTGCATGTATTGCTCCTCTCCAAAACTCAGTGTGCGCGACCTTTGGCCGAACACAGCTTTCACAGCCTTTGGGGCTGCGTTTTACCCACAGTGATAGTTGCGGGCATATTGCCCATAACTTTTATCAGTCTAATGCTCGTGACGGCGTTCATGCGTTCACGCCGTTCGGCAATCGGGTGAATGGAACCCCCATTTAGGTGCGGGCCGTTCATGTGCCCACGGTCTTGCTCGCGCAGGCACCGCTCGCGTGTTAATGGTGGCCTTGGTTGCACATTGTGCCTTGGAATCGCTTAAAATTCCTACAGATATGGCTTTTGCCACAAGTACCCGTCCAAGGGAGAAGACCATGGCTAACGTTGATATTGCCAGCACGCTGATCAAGTTCCTTGCCAGCAACCCCGAGCTCATTACCCAGTTCCTGAATCACCCCTACAGCACGACGCAGCAGGCCACCGGCGCGTCTCAGCAGCTTTCCCAGACTGACATGAGCGAGGTCGTCACGGCCGCCGCCGCCATGTCCACGGGCCAGAATGTCGACATGTCCAACCTCGCCGGCGTTGCCTCCACGCTCCTCGCCCAGAACGGCGGCAGCGTGCACCAGCTCACCAACGCACTCTTTGGCACGCCCCAGCAGGCAGTCCAGATCCAGCAGGAGCAGGCAACAAGTGGCGTCCAGAGCTCCGGGCTGAATCTCGGCACGCTCGTCGGGCTTGCGGGCGCCCTCATGGGAACCGGCGCCGCGGTTTCGGCTGCCAAGAAAAAGAAGACGGGCGCCGACCTCGTCGATCTCTCTGACGGTTTTGACGTCAAAGACGCCATCGGCCTGGCAAGCCTGTTCCTGGCCAACAAGAAGTAAGATTCCCCACAGGTACGAGAGGGCGGGGCTGGCCCACAGGGCTGGCCCCGCCCTGCTCTTTGGAGAGCGACATGGGATGGTTTGACGAACTGTTTGAGAAGTTCTCGCACGTGAAGCTGCCGCTGCGAGAAAGGCCTGACGGCGTGCGCGTTTTAGACGTGCCTTCGGGAGAGAACGTGCGGGAGCTGGGCGGATATGAGGCCCATGGCGGCACCACGCGGTTCAGGCGCTATATTCGCTCGGGTGATACCGAATACCTTTCCGACAAGGACCTTCGTATGCTCGAGCGGAGGGGCATCACCCATGTGCTTGACCTACGCGGGAGCTTTGAGCGACCAGAACAGACCTGCTCGTTTGCCCGTCGCAAGAACATCGCATGGCTCAATGTCCCGCTCTTTGGCTACGACGTCTCTGACCCAAAGCTCCAAAAGGGCGACGGGGACGACTTCAGCGACTATCTGGTGGACAGCTACCTCACCATGCTGGCAAATCACGAGGCGGTTCGCCAGATCATCGAGTTTCTGGCAAGCGTGCCGGAAGGGGAGTGTGCCCTCTTCCACTGTGCCGCGGGTATGGACCGCACCGGCGTTACGGCGATGCTGCTTCTGGGCCTGGCAGGGGTTGACCGCACCCAGATCATCGCGGACTACACCTATTCGTTTGGCTCGGTAGATGAGGTTGACCGTGCGGTGAGAGACCCTGACTACGTTGATGAGGGGTGGAACAGCATCGCCGCACGCAGAGATACCATGGCAACGGTTTACGACAGGCTGATCGAGGCGTATGGGTCGGTCAAGGAATATCTGTTGGCCTGCGGCGTCTCGGAAGAGACGCTTACAGTCCTTCGAAAAGGCTTCGTCGAAACCGCTGAGTGAAAACGCTTGGCCAAGGGGGGCCACAGCTGGGGCAACCGGGAC